>CALIIW010000103.1 GCA_938018185.1 uncultured Saprospiraceae bacterium | reverse complement strand
GTTAATCGAAAGCGTAAGATTATCAATTTTAACAGGATATTTACCTATCAGCTTCCCATTAAAGTCAGATAAAACCAGCTCTGCCGAATGGAAAGAAGCACTTGGATAAACAAATACATTCATGTTTGATACTACAGGATTTGGGGAAACCTTAAATTTAATTTTTTCTTGACCATTGGAAAGAGCTGTTGTACTAACAGGTCCTTGACATCCAGGAACAAGACAGCCATATTCATCAAGTTTCACGACCCAAGATCGTGTATTATACGCCACAAGAGATGAAGGATCTCGAGCTTCTCCGCAGGCTATATAACCTCCGTCCTTTGTTTGAAATACATCCAAAAATTCATGACTATCGACATATGTTTCATCACCAAAGAACTGATAGAATCGCTGCCAAACTAATTGTCCTTGATCGTTAACTTTCTCAATTCTACCATAATTATCTGAATAATCTTGAAAAGGATCGTTTGGAGATCCAATATGATAATCACCAACAACTATAAAATCATTTGAAAACTTATCTAAAATCAACTTTTTATTTCGTAGCCCACCAGAAAATAAGGTATCAGTCCGATTGAATAAAAGATATCTCCATTCTTCTTGTAGATCCGCATTTAACCTAATTAACATAGGATCGTCAATAAGGGTTCTGTCCTTTACTAATTCTATTGTTTTATGACAGCTGACAATATACCCACCATCTTCCAATGGTATGCCTGAAAATGATTTCCAAAGAGAATCTTGCCATGCTGATCGCCATTCGTTCAAGATATTTCCAGCAGTATCTATTTTGATAACTTGTACCCTTGTATCTGGGAATCTATCCAAATGCGCAAAATCTTCACTTCCAAATAAAACTAAATTAGAATCAAAGGTCCTATCAATATCTCCTGTGAATTGCCTAAACGAATCACGCTCTATCATCCTACTCCAAAGCTGATTACCAAATCGGTCCAATTTAAATAAACATATTTCACTCCCTGGGTATTGGCCTTGATCGTCTCTTTGGCAATCAGTTACTAAAATGATTGAACCATCTGGAAGAATTTGAAAATCAGTATCAACTTCAAAAGTTGAATTTAAAAATTGACTCTGACAAGTTGCTATAAAATCTATTTCAAAATCTTGATTGAATTTTACCATATATGGCAAAAGTTTCCCATTAATTTTTTGATAGCCCGATTGATAAAATTTACCTTCATCTTTGTCTAAATAAAGATTTGGATGCCAATTGTCATAGGAAATAATACCTGTACTATCTACCAAGGTGGATAGTTGCAATAAATTTCCATCAAAGTCAAGCTGTACAAGATAGACACCATCTATCAAAATGGAATCTTTTGAAAGATCAACATAAGATCCAATTAAAAAGTAGCAGGTATCATTTTGAATAATGCTTGTAGCAATACTATTTTCAAAATCAAAGATGTAAGCTTTGCTGAAAGTGATTTGTGCACTAGACCATGAGAGCCAGAAGAGTGTTAAAAAAAATGTGAATTTTAATTTCATAATTAGAAAAAATTGTATAATTCTATACCAATTTACGTTGAAATGCCTCTTTCAAAGATATGAATTAACAATAAAGGGGTGTTAAATTGATATTTAAAAATAAAATTTAAAGGATAGCGGAACTTTTAGTAAGGAATATTTAATCATCTAATGATGATCAATTTCCCAATAAATACAATTTTGGAATCTTGAACAATTTTATAAAAATAAATGCCATTTTTTAAAGCTGTTAATTCAAAGGTTTGTTCTTTTCGTGTGATTTTTTTGGTGAATATATCAAGACCAGTGACACTATGTAATTGGAATTCAGCATTTGTATGAAAATGATTTAATTCCAAACTCAGGAAATTTGAAGCAGGATTTGGAAAAACATCTACTTTGAATGTCTTTAACGTTGTTTCAATATCGCTTGGATCGCAATCGTTTTCCCCAACATTTAAGTCATTATAATGCGGTATATAGGGTAGACCTCTGCGATTAGTAATTGGAAGTTCAATTGCATTTTGTTCCAGATCACAAGCAAACCCTTTTAAATCTGGATTGTGGATTACATGCAAAGTTTTAGTTGAACTAGAACTCGCAATATAGATTTTCCCATCAGGTCCTTATGCCGAAACATCAAAAAAAGTTGGACCAGGATTTAAAAATCCATCCCACTCTTCAATTAATAATTTACTATCTTCAATATTCAAGGATTCAAGATCAAATTGATAAATTCTATTTCTTGCAGAAGCGTAAAGAAATCTTGAATTTGATGAAATGGATACTCCTTAATTTATTGGAAAATTGTCTTCAGGAAAATGAATTCGAATAGCGTTCGAAAATGTACCATTGTTTCTATCAAAATCCATTACATTCAATCCATTTTGAAAGTTAAACCGTACATATTTCTTCCCATCAGGCGAAAATAACGCATAACCTCCATCATCATCATCCCAATGAAAGCCATCGCATATTAAGCCTTTAATTTCAGGACCATTTTTACTAAGCAGTATTCGATGGTAACAAGCAGAATGCGATTTAGGCACGATTATCCACCAATCGTATCCATTTTTATGTAAGCTTGCTGTTAACATTCCTCGGTCAAATGTATCTCTCAGCACAGGGACATTTTTTTCTATTACTTTGCTGGATCCGTTTTTATCAAGTTCAATTAAATGATAAAACAGATTTAGAGGAGCAAATGAACTTTGCGGGCTATCATAGACATTCGATTGATAATCCATATTAAATAAATAATATTGGTCTTCATTGCATTATGATGGAAGCGATAATATTCCTTGAGAAATTGGACTGGATGAAGAATTTTTGCAAAACAGATCTTCCACGAGCCCTAAGGTTATGGATTCTCCATTTTCCATTACTTGAAAGTCATTGTTATATATTTCACATCCACTAGAACTAAACAATAGTTTACCTTCTTTATCGCACATCACAGAATTTGAGACTTGCATTTCAAAACCGTCAACTGTGCTTACTTCACCAATAATTAATTCACCACTATTAAAATCCATTATTATGGCTGAACCTTGTTCAAAATTGGGGAAAGTATCTCTTCCAATTACCCAAACATTATCATATCCATGCTGTCCTAAAGTATAAAATGGCAAAGCAATAAAAAGTAGTACAATGTACATTTTATATGCTTTTCCAATAATAAAGAAGACTAAATTCAAAATTAGTTCATAATTATTTTTTCAAAAAATGTACTCCCATCCTCTAATTTAATTATTATAAAATAAATCCCTTTGCTAAAAGTATGGGATACAAGCGCTTTAGAATCACTTATGTCCCCTTTAAATACATTAACTCCTGAAACATTTTGAACTAAAAATTCTCCCTTTAATGTTCTGAATGAATCAAGATGGAAACTCTAAATTATTGCTTTGGTCTTACTTTCAATCAGTCAAATCAAAACAGGAGTTGTTTGATATGACTTTAATTTAGTATAAAGATCGTAGTTCTTCATTGAGTCAACCTAAATTTTGCTATTTTTGCAATTCCTAAAACACTCTAACATGATAAGAAAAAGCGTTCTTTTCGCTTTAGTAAGCCTTTTCAGCGTCTTCGCTTATGGCCAAGAGCCTATTACTCAAGATTCAATTCCAGAACCTACAGACTTCATACCTACCATCACATTGACAGATGCAGATCTGGATGATGACCAAGATGAAGGGATTTCCGGGCTGCTTTCAGCTTCTAAGGATATTTTTGTTCGACTCACTGATTTCAATTTAAATGCAGGTAGATTCAGAGTTAGAGGTTACGATTCAGAAAATGTCTATGTTTATTTGAATGGTGTAAAAATGAATGTACTAGAATCTGGATGGACTTCATTCTCTCATTGGGGAGGCTTAAACGACATGGTTAAAAGTCAAGAAATTAATACTGGCTTGGAAGCTTCAAACTTTTCTTTCAGTTCTTTTGGTGGAGCAGTAAATATCGACACAAGAGCTTCATCCCAATGGAAACAACTGAAAGCCACTTATACTTCGACTAACAGAAACAATTATAACAATAGAGCCATGCTTTCTTGGTCATCAGGAATGATGGAAAACGACTTCGCTGTCTCCTTAATGGGATCTAGAAGATGGGCGCAAGAAGGATATGTAGAAGGAACCTTTTATGATGGCTATTCTTATTTCTTGTCTGTCGACAAAAAAATTAACAATCACTTACTCAACTTATCTATCATTGGAGCTTCAGCAGATAGAGGAAAATCCGGTGCAGCCGTTCAGGAAATGTATGACCTTGCTGGAACCAATTACTACAATCCTTATTGGGGTTTTCAAGCAGGTGAAAAGAGAAATGCTAGAGTTGCTAAAAGACATGAACCACTAGCCATCCTTAGACATGATTGGGAAATGAATGAAAGCACCACCTTGACTACTACTGTTAATGTACAAGATGGCAAAAACGGTTCTAGTAATCTAGATTGGTACGATGCTGGGGATCCTAGGCCAGATTATTATAGAAAATTGCCTTCAGCAGTTCCAACCGATTCTGAATTTGGTGTTAATAATCAACTAATTTTAGAACAATTACTTACAGAAAACCAAGCGGCTAGACAAATCAACTGGGATCAACTTTATGAAATTAATAGAAACGCTATTGATACAGATTTCGACCCTAATATGAAGCGTTCAAAGTATGCAGTAATGGATAGACGCTATGATGCTTTTAAAGCTAATTTCTCCACCCTATTACAAAAGGTATTTTCTGAAAAATTCACCTTGGTCTCTGGACTTAATTATCAATACTTCAAAGGAGACAACTATCAGTTGATGACCGACTTACTTGGCGGAGACTACATTGTCAATTTAGATCAATTTGCAGAAAGAGACTTTCCCAATGATGAGGACATTATCCAACATGATCTAGATAATCCCAATGCTTTAATTAAAGAAGGTGACAGATTTGGTTACAACTATGAATCTCACATCAGACAGGCCTCAGGCTGGGCTCAAGGGATGTTTAGTCTTGGAAGATTACAATTTCATCTTGGGGCAGAAGTCATGCAAACAAGTTTTTGGAGAAACGGCATCAATAGAAACGGTAAATTCCCAGAATCTTCTCAAGGCGAGTCAGAAAAAGTTGACTTTACTACCTATGGTGTAAAAGCTGGTTTAAACTACGCCTTGGATGGAAGAAACTTCTTAGTTCTGAATGGTAAAAGAATGACGAGACCACCAGTTTTCAGAGATGCTTTCGTTTCAGCGAGAACAAGAAATCAAGTGGTGCCTGGATTAAAAGAAGAAACCATTTTTGGGGGTGAGTTTGCTTACTTATACAAGTCACCTAATCTTAATGCCAAAATAGGTGCTTTCTATACAAGATTTGAAGATCAAACAGAAATCAAAAACTTCTATCATGATGATTTAAATACTTTTGTCAACTTTATTATGTCAGGAGTAGACAAGGAACATATAGGTTTAGAACTTGCTGCTGAAGGAAAAATAGTAGCTGGTCTAACTTATAAATTTGCAGCTTCATTAGGCCAGTTCATCTATGACTCTAGGCCAACGGCAATAATTTCACAAGACAACAATGCCGGATTACTTGCAGAAGATAAAACAGTTTATATCAAAAACTTTTACGTCCCAGGCACACCTCAAAAAGCTGGTTTGGTTGGCCTAGAATACGCCACACCTTCAGAATTAATTATTGGTGTAAACGGAAACTTTTTTAGTGACTTTTGGTTGGATTTCAATCCAGATAGAAGATCCTTTGAGGCAATAGAAGTTGCGGATATAAACAATGCCATAGAAGAAGGTTCAGAACTTTGGAATGAAATTATCTTCCAGGAAAAAGCACCCTCAGCATTTACCCTAGACGTTTCAATCAGAAGAAAATTCAGATTACAAAATGATTGGTCCTTAAGTGTAAACTGCAGTGTGAACAATATCTTAAATAATCTAGAATTTATTAATGGCGGCTATGAACAATTGCGCTTTGATTTTGAAGAAAAAAATGTAGACAAGTTTCCTGCAAAATATTATTACTCTAGAGGGATCAACTATTTCCTAAATTTAGTTTTAACAAAAAGACTTTAATCTTTAATAATTTATCAAGATGAAAATTTTCAATTACATATTTCTATTATTTGCTTTGGGTCTAACTATTTCATGTGTAGATCAAGAGTTTGATGCACCTCCTATTCAAGGGGAAGATTCATTTGACATTCCTGATACAAACACGACCATTGCAGAATTAAAAGCATCTCATGCAACTGGTCAAATTGAAGAAATTACAGAAGACCTAGTTTTCAAAGCTATAGTTATTGCTGATGATCAATCCGGAAATCTCTATAAAAACCTTATTCTCGAAGATGAAACTGGCGGTATTGTGCTTAGCATAAATGCAACCTCCCTTTACAACATTTATCCAATCGGTATGGAAGTATACGTAAAGTGTAAAGGTTTGTTAATGGGTGATTATGCTGGGACTATTTCATTAGGAGGCTCCACATTTATCAATAACTCTGGAAATCCACAATTAGGAGGCATTGAGGAATTATTGGTGCAGGAATACATTGTTAGAGGATTG
>CALIIW010000102.1 GCA_938018185.1 uncultured Saprospiraceae bacterium | reverse complement strand
ATAAAAAAGCCTCCAACAGTGTTGGAGGCCCTAAAGTTTAAATCGAATTGTAGGATCAGAACCCTATAATTAATTTGTTATTTGTTAACCATTATAATTTTACGCTAGACCTAAAATATGTTGCTTAAAACGTCATAATTTTGTTTCTTTTAAAAAAAAACCCCTTGAAGCGTAGTAATATGGCGATTGTTCAAATTTCTGCTAATTTGTAGATTTAGGCACTTGTATAAATTTATCAATTACTTATGTAATTCTATTTTTCTTAATTGATAGAACCCACCCATCGAAAAAAAAACAACCCCCCAAAACCCCATCGGGGTGAAATTATTGTAGAAATGGATTTCAATCCATCAAAAGAATATGCAAATCCCCCCACAACCCCATCGGGGTGAAATTATTGTAGAAATGGATTTCAATCCATCAAAGGAATATACAAATTCCCCCACAACCCCATCGGGGTGACATTATTGTAGCAATCGGGTTGAAATTATTGTATCCAACGGAGTGACATTATTATACACAATTATACCCATCAAGATGTACCAGTCAATATTGTAAAAATACATACATTTGCAGCCTAATACAACACTGATGAAAAGGCCTTTCTTATTTCTTTTTGCTATCCTAATGTTTCTGAGCTGTGGTTCAGATCAAAGTACATCTCCCTCAGGAAAGACCGTTTTCAAATACAACCAACCAACTAACATCACCAGTTTGGACCCCGCATTTGCGAAAAGCCAGAATAACATTTGGGCCATTGACCACCTATACAATAGGTTGATTGAATTAGATGAAGATCTCAACGTTACCCCATCGATTGCAAAAAGCTGGACCATCTCTGATGATGGATTGACCTATACTTTTAAACTAAGAGAGGATGTTTACTTTCATAAAAATGAATGCTTTGTAGATAAAGAACAAAGAAGAGTAAACGCAGAAGATGTCAAGTACAGTTTTGAACGAATCATTTCGAAAGACTTAAATTCCCCCGGTTCTTGGATATTTGCAGGCAAAATTAGAAATCATAATCCATTTGAAGTTGTAGATCCTCAAACATTTGTGCTACACCTTGCAAAGCCATTCAGACCTATGCTAGGCATACTAAGCATGCATTATTGTTCGATAGTACCTCAAGAAGCGGTAGAGAAATATGCGTCAAACTTTAGATCTAAGCCAGTAGGAACAGGACCTTTTAAAATGAAGGTTTGGTTGGAAAATCAAAACTTGTTTCTATCAAAAAATGAAGACTATTTTGAATCTGTGAATGGCCAACAATTACCCTACTTGGATGCTGTTAAAATTAGCTTTATAGCAGATAGAAAAACGGCTTACCTGGAACTAAAAAAAGGAGCCTTGGATCTTATATCAGGAATGGAATCTTCCTTTGTTGATGAACTTTTAAACGATGCAGGTGAATTAAAAGAAGAACACAATGGAAAACTGCAATTCATCAAATCACCTTTCTTGAACTTTGAGTATTTAGGCATAAATTTAAATGCCACAGAGATTAAAAGTCCATTGCGGAAAAAGAAATTTAGACAAGCCTTGAATTTTAGTTTTGATAGAGTTGAGATGATGAAAAGAATGCGAAACAATGTTGGCTTACCAGCTAATTCAGGCGTTACCCCAAAAGGATTGCCTTCCTTTGACGCTCAAAAAGTTTCTGGATACAATTATGATCCTAATAAAGCGAGAACTTTGCTAGCTGAAGCTGGCTATCCAAATGGAAAAGGATTGCCAACATTGGCATTGACAACAGATCATAATTATATTGACTTGGCTACATTTATAAGTAGGCAATGGGAAGACATAGGCATAAAATGCAAATTGGATATTCTAGAATCTGCAACCTTGAGGAATAACATGAGAAAAGGACAGTTGCCAATATTTCGTGGTTCTTGGATCGCAGATTATCCTGATGCTGAAAATTATTTCACAATGTTTTACTCTAAAAATCCAGCCCCGCCAAATTACACACAATTCACTTCTGATACATTTGATACCCTGTATGAAGCAGCTTTAATTGAGAATAATGATGAAAAACGATTCCAACTGTACCAGGAAATGGATAAACTCCTAGTTGATGAAGCACCAGTTGTATTTCTCTTTTACGACCAAACAGCCCTCTGCACACAGGCAAATATCCAAGGTTTAACTAAGAATGCCTTGAATCTACTTGTCTTAAAGTATGTAAAAAAGCTATAAAATAGACTGCTTTTTGTTTCATATTAGCTAAATTTACTATACAATCGAATTTAATATGGCTTTTCATTGAGCCAATCATTAATTTTGCGTGATATTTTATACATCAAGAAGACAATTAGCAATAGAATTTGCTGGTTATCCTTAAATAAAAATACGACTCGTAAGTATGTAGCTTACAATCCTTATCGTTCCTCTTTAGGAAAGGTTTTCATACTTGTGAATAAAAAATTGTAAAAATGTTTATTAGAATAATTGCTGTTTGTTTTTTCTTTGGATTTCTCCTAAATGGAGGCCTTGTTTCTCAAGACAATTGGAATCAAACAACTGCCGTTGCTGATTACAAAACTACTTTAAAGCAGTATTTAAAAAATATTGAATCTAAATCAAGAGATCAAGATTTGATGGCAAACATTGGAGAAGCTTATTATTTTTTAAATCAAATGTCTGAAGCTAAACAGTGGTTTGCTAAATCTGTCGAGATTGCTCCTTTAAGTCAAAAACATCAATTGCAATACGGCAAAAGCTTAATGGCTCTCAAAGATTATTCTGCAGCTAAAAATTGGTTTTTGTTATATGCAGAAACTAATCCTGAAGTTGGAACACATTACGCAAAATCTGTAGACCTGGCTGTAGAAATGGATAAGATCGCTGCCATTTATTCGGCTAAACAAATTCCTTTTAATACCGCTGGGGCAGAACTATCTGCTTCAATTGTTGGGAATAGATTATACTATTTGATTAAAACCAATTTCGGGATGAAATTGGTTTATGCAGAAGGTATTAATGATAGCAGTCCATTAAGATATATGGGTGAAATAAATACAGGCATCAAACTAGAGGAAGTTTCGTGGTTTTCTTTTAGCTCAAATAGGCAAAAGGTCGCCTACGTAAAACAAAAAAGTTTTGCGGAGCAGAGACAAATTCCTGAGACTGGCTTCAAAGCTAGTTTATATATAGCTGAGGTGAGGGCTGATGGAACATGGATAAATAGCAAAGCATTTCCACATAATGATCAAAACAATATTCTTTATCCTTCATTTTCACAAGATGGATCAACCTTGTATTTTGCCTCAGACAGATTAGACGGCTTTGGAGGTTTAGATATTTATTCTTCTACCTTAAGTGCAGGTAATTGGTCCTTCCCTTTAAATGCTGGGCCAGATATCAATACGCCTGGCCATGAAATAAGTCCTTTTTATTCTAATGGCTCTCTTTACTTTTCATCAAACTGGCACGAAGGATTTGGAGGTTATGATATTTTTAGAGCGGATCTGAGCAATACTAATCGAATAAGAATATATCATCAAGGAAAAGAAGTCAACAGCTCAAGAGATGATCTAGGTATGCAATTGGCCGCAGGAACAGAAAAGGGATTTATTGTAAGTAATAGAGTTGGAACTGCAGGTGGGGAAGATCTCTATAGCATTCAAAAGGGAGGAATGAATAGCGAGCTCATCGTTTTTGATGCAAACTCGAAAACAGTAATACCAAATGCAACAATCGATATGACTGCCTGCGGTGGTACAGTCACGACTACTGATTTTGAAGGAAAATTCATTTTCCAACAAACTGATGCAAATAATTGTATTTTAAGCATTTCAAAAGAAGGATACCAAGCATCACAACTTACTTTGGGAACTTCCAAAAGATCAAATTATACAGTTTCTTTAAGTAAGGCAGCACAGGCTTTTGAAGGAATAATCGTGGATGAAACTTCAGGTTATATTTTAGACAATGTAAATGTGCTTGCTAGAGATATAAGTACTGGATCAACAATGTCTGCTATTTCAAATGAGAAGGGTCAATATAGCTTAGCTTTGAATGCTGG
>CALIIW010000101.1 GCA_938018185.1 uncultured Saprospiraceae bacterium | reverse complement strand
AATCAGAGAGAATATTCCTTTATTAGAAAATAGAAGCATACCTGTACAAGATGCTAAAGATGCGGGAGCGATGATGCTTTTTGGAGAGAAGTATGGAGAGTTTGTTCGGATGATCACCTTCGATGCTGATTATAGTCGAGAGCTTTGTGGTGGATGCCATGTAGAGGCTACTGGTCAAATCGGTCTGATGAAAATAACGTCAGAGAGTGCCATTGCAGCGGGAGTAAGACGTATCGAAGCGATCACAGCAGATGCCGCTGAAAAATATGTTTCTGATGCGATTGATCAACTTACAGAGGTGAAAGGATTACTCAAAAATCCTAAAGATCTAACTGGAGGAATTCAGGATCTACAAGAAGAAAATAAGTCGCTTAAGAAAGAGATCGAAAAACTGATGGCCGCTCAAGCAGGTAATATGAAAGACGATCTTATCCACGGAGCGGAAGATATCAATGGTATCAAAGTTATTCGAAGTGTACTCAAAGGATTAGACAGCAAATCTGCCAAAACACTCGCCGTAAATATCGAACAGAAAGTAGGGAACTGTGTGATCTTATTTGGAATCGATGGAGATAAGCCACAATTACAATTGACAGTCTCTAAGCCGCTTAATGAAAAAGGAATCCATGCTGGAAATATTGTAAGAGAACTCGCCAAAAATATCAAAGGCGGCGGTGGCGGCCAACCATTCTATGCAAGTGCAGGTGGAAGCGATGCCAGTGGATTGCAAGCGGCAGTAGATCAGTTGGCTGAGATGCTGAACTAGCATAAAAGTAGTGAAAGTTGTTGTGCGACTGTAGTCGCGCTCCAACTGGAACGGGAGAAAAGTAAAAAGCAAGTAGGATTCGTTCTACTTGCTTTTTTTTGTTGCTACCTAATTGGAGCAAGTGTACTATTTCGATTGGGTGTTTAAAAATCGTATTCGCGTAATTCCAGTTACCTTTTTGTTGCTCAAGGTATCTATTAGTGTTATTAAGTTTTAGCTACTTTGGTTTAGGTTGGTCCTGTAATTAGACTCACTTGCAAGAGAAGGACTTAGTAAGTATACTTATTATTAAATTAGATAAAATGAATACATTTAGAATAGTTGGAATGCCATTTTTATTTACAGTATTGGTGCTTATATTGTTTTCATGCGAAAAAGAGCAAGAAAAATTTTCTGAAGACCTTTATTCAGATAACTCAACGCTTTTGGTTAATAGTAATTCCGAAGAGGATTGTCCTGAGGTTGATGCCTTAAGACTGGATTTTGAATCGGTATTTTTTACAAGTGATAATGAAAGAAATATTTTTCAAAGAAACTTTGGTCAACTTAATTGGGAGTGTGCCACTTATTCATGTGAATCTCTAGTTCAAGATTCAATGATGATTATCGGTGCGTATAACACTTTCACTTCAGATCTTTTAAGTCTTATTGTGGCTGAAAAAACGACGGATGCGGAATACCAATACTCGATTATAATTTCTGATCACATATCGAGTTACGTTCTTAATAGTCAAGAGGTCGTACCTAACGAAATATTATCATTAGATTCACTTATGCGTCAATTCAGTGATTATGGCTTTTCGGATGATATAGATACAAGGGATGATGATGAAGAACCGGGTTGCCCAACTTTTGGTGGTCCAAGCTGGTGGAGTAAACTTTGGAAAAAGATTAAGAATGCTTTAACATCCGGTGGTGGAGGTGGAGCTGGAGGCACTTCGGGTACTGGTAACGGTGGGTCAAGTTGGTCGCACTGGATTTACTTTGGAAATAATAATTCTAATAGCAATACAGGTGCTAATAATTCTTCAACTGGAGGTGGTGGTGGACAAGATTTTTGCAGTAGTGCTTATGAGGCAATAGGTTTTGAGGAATTGGAAACTATGTTGGGCTATATGACACAGTATGAAAATTTCTCAGAATTTGGAAACAACATCCCTGAGGGACTATCTTTGATGAATATTATGCAATCTGAATGTGATATAACTGATTATCTCAGTTTTGAACAATGTGCAAATTTGAGTATTGGTTGTTATTATGGGTTGGAGCCGCAGGAACTTGGGTACTATCAAGGACTAATGCAAACTTATAACTGCAATGATCTAGAATACTTAGTTACTAATATTGGAGAATGCTATTCATGTGATAGTCAAGAGTCATTTAATCAATATGCATTAGGTCAATTGGCGAGCAATTTTGAAAAAAAATATGGTCTAGAATTATCTGGTGAAGAAAAAAGTCAAATTAAATCCAACGTTTCAAATATCTGTGAGGAAGATTTTGATGATGAAGCGTTAGAAATTTTATTTCGAATATATTTCAGTAAAAATAAAGGAGGAATCCCAATTAATTTGGAACAAACCTTTGCAGATTGCTTTGGAGTGCCTGATGCTTCAGGAAACTATATAGACTGTTCGGATATTGAAGAATCGGATATCTTTGAGTTGACTTTATTTGCTGAGCAACCGAATCCTAATACACGAGATAGTTATTCTGGAATGGTGGGAATAAATCTAAATATTGGACATTCGTTTGTTAACCTTTCTACCAATTATGGAGGATCAAGTAGTAGTATTACTTTTGGATTTTATCCTTTTGTACCCGTTGATTATAATGCTACAATTGTTCCAATGGAGATTATAGATGATGGAGGGCACTCGTTTTCATCTGCAGTAACTATTGAATTAACTTGTTCGCAGTTTAATCAAGCGATTACGAATTCACTTTTAATTCAAAATCAAAATTATGATCTTGAAAACTATAACTGTACTGATTATGCAATTAATGTAGCTAATTCAGTATCTTTAGGAGTACTTGATACATCGGCTCCTGTTATTTATGAAGGGAAGACACTTGGTGTTATGTCTAATCCTGGAGATTTAGGGGAGGATATTAAATTATTAACAAATGGTACGGTTAATCCAATAGGGGGGATTGCACCAGAAACAAACTGTAATTAATTATGAAATATATTGTAATAATTTTTTTTAGCGTAGTATTTACGTTTTTAACAATTTCTACATTGTTTTTCACGAAAAACAGTTTTTCAATTGGAGAGAGAATTGAGTTTTGTACTAAAGATGGTGAATATAATTTTATTTGTATTCCTTCTAAAGGCAGAGATTATCAAATGATGCTTGATTCATTTGAAAAGTACAAAAAAGAAAACAATATTGAAAATAACGAGAAAGTTTATAGAAAAACATCTAAAAATTATTTAAAAATAAGTCATTGGTGTAAGTATAAAATTTCACCAGAATGGAATCACGAATGCTTATAGTTGCGTTCATTGTGTTTTCATAAAAAAAATAGTTGCCAGAGTTTGAGAATAGAAATTTAAATTAGGTACAGGGTTTTTAATTTCAAAAATTATTTCACATGATACTTCAGTTTCGAGCCTCACTTTGTGAGGCTCTATTTTTTAAGAGAGTACAAAAAAAATGCTTAATGTCGACTTGCAATGAGTAAACTACAGGAATATATATATCAAGTTCATCTACTCAGTATAGAAAAATTACCCAGCTTCTATTAATGTCACGCTTTGGACAATAGTGGGGTAGATGATTTTAAGTTTATACCCATTTCAGTATTGGTTCTGCATTTTGTTTCAAGGATTTAGTATCCTATTTTACGTAGAGAAGAGAGACATTAAATTTTAGTTAAGAAATTAAACTTACCCAATCCACCTCCTAACATTCCCATCCCAAATCTCTTTACGATCTGCTTCAGTAATCACCCCAGCATTTACTACTTCATCAATAACTTTCCCAGGATACCCGTCTGCAATTCCATCCATCTCACCAAGTGGATATGGGTCATCTAGTCCAGCAATGATTTGTGACTTGCCATGTCGACGGATCAGCATCTCTAACGATAATGGATCATGGACCAATGTATCGAAGAAAATATTCTCATGTCCTATGGCATTGTCAGGATGCGTTTTTCCTTCAAACAAGTCAGGTCGACCATCAAATCCTTGACGTCTACGCCCTTGATTCATGACAGCATATTGGTTGCCATGCGCATAACATATTCTTACACCAGGAAATCTATTGTGATGATTGCTCAGTGTATAATCGTGATAATGATCTGCCGTCTGAGCACACATCCATACCAAATGAAATCTCCAAGTTTTATCTTCGAGGGCGATCATTTTTTGGCCGTCATAAGGATGTATTTCTACAGCTAATCCAAGGTCATTCGCCAATTCCCATATAGGATCTACTGATTCGTGAGCCGTGGTGTGCCATTGCCCATTTTTATCTTGAAAATGCGTAGGGAGACAAAGCACTTTTAATTTTAATTTACTGACCGCACGCTCTATTTCTTTAAGCGCTTGATCCATATAGGCAGTTTGTACTACAAAGCCACAAGTCAGACGATCTTTATGGTGAGCCTGCAATAATCCTTGAAAATCATTATACCAAGAATGAATATCTTTTGCTGCTTGCTGAGGTAGCCCATTAGCGTATAATTGTGACAAGGTAATGACGAC
>CALIIW010000100.1 GCA_938018185.1 uncultured Saprospiraceae bacterium | reverse complement strand
GGGGAATCTTATCTCGACGAAACCACCTTCGTTGAATACAGAGCCGGCAATTTACCAATTGTAATTTCCGCACCACACGGTGGAGGATTGATGCCGGATTCAATACCAGATAGAACTTATGGTGTTGTGACTCGAGACACTTGGACCAAGTCAATTGCAGAAGGCGTTTCTGATGCTATTTTTGAAATGACTGGTTGTTATCCACATGTAGTTATCAATTTGCTGCATCGTATTAAGTTTGATGCAAATAGAGATCTTGAAGAAGCGGCACAAGGAAACCCTATTGTAGAGCAATCTTGGGCTGCTTACCACAACTTTATCGATACTGCAAAAGAAAAAATTACAACAGATTTTGATAGGGGAGTATTCTTTGATTTTCACGGACACGGACACCCCATACAAAGAATCGAATTAGGCTACTTATTAAACAAGTTTGACCTGCAAGTAAGTGATGATTCTCTGAATTCTGAAACCATGATTCAAGAAAGCAGTATCCGTGCACTTTCCGGAGACAATTTTAATAATATTTCGCATGCCGAACTTTTAAGAGGTTCGCAAAGTTTTGGTTCTATCCTTGCAGAAAAAGGTTTTCCATCTGTTCCAAGTTCGACCGACTTAGCTCCCTTATTAGAAGATTCTTTTTTTGAAGGAGGATATAACACCCTTCGTCATGGATCTCGTGATAACAATGGAAGCATGGATGCCATTCAAATTGAAATGAATAATGGCATTAGGAATGATGCAGAGGTCAGGGTAATTTTAATAGATAGT
The DNA here is from genome assembly GCA_938018185.1 of uncultured Saprospiraceae bacterium. Classification (GTDB taxonomy): domain Bacteria; phylum Bacteroidota; class Bacteroidia; order Chitinophagales; family Saprospiraceae; genus JALZVN01. The sequence goes on along the minus strand of CALIIW010000100.1, from coordinate 11,505 downwards.
CTAGCAAAAGCCATTCTTGAATATACAAACTTGCATTATGGCAATAAAAATTGCAATGGCTCAGATCTAGATTATGATGGTTTCTATGCCAATGAAGATTGTGATGATTTAGACCCAAACATTAACCCTGCTGTCTTAGAAGAACCCTACAACGGAGTAGATGATGATTGCGACGAATCAACTTTGGATGATGACTTAGATCAAGACGGCTTTGATTTGGTAGAAGATTGTAATGATGTAAATGGGGACATAAACCCAGATGCAGAAGAAATTCCAAATAACGGAATAGATGAAGATTGTGATGGGGAAGATTTGGTTTCTTCTAATCAAAACTTTGAAAATACTTCTTTCGAAATATTTCCCAATCCAGCACATAAGGAAATAAAAATTTTATGCCAAACATACTCGGATTTTCAAATTCAGATCTTTGACCTGAGGGGAAAAGAAATGCTCTTCGAACGAAATGAGCATTTGCTCAATATTGAGCAGTTGAAAAGTGGAAGTTATGTTTTAGTAATTAAAGATTCATCTTCCAATTTAATTGGGATAGAAAAGTTAATTATCTGGGAATAAATTTTTAGCTTATTTTAGAACAAAACAGCTGTAAAGAATTGTAGTGTTTTGATGCACAACAAATTTTTTCACGATGCCAACTTTGCTAGCAGTTTTTTTAATTTGTAAATAATATTTCACTCATTCCAAATACTAAAATTATTAATGGCAAACTGATATAAACCACTAACTTGCTTAAGCCTTGCTTCATTCCGTAAATCTCACTTGTTATTCTGATGTTAAAAAATTGCCGTGTATTTGTAACAATATTATGAATAATAGCTGATTTCGTACTCAAACCACCATAATTTTTCAGATTTATGGCTTTTAAGATAAAAAATCACCAATTGTTAAAATCTAGACTACTACCATTTTTTGATTAAGCCATTTATTATTAATAATTTAGTATCAAAGTTAACCTATGAATCATCTAATAATGAAAACCATATCCTTATTCATTTTGATCTTTTTTACAGGAACCTATGCATTTTTACAGGATCACAACTGGCCTAATCTCAGCTATGATATTCATAGAAACTACCCACCACTTTCTCTCACAAAAGATGATTTGAGACAGGCAAAAACATTGGGAGATCTCAATGAACATTTTGATGCGGACTGGATCAAAGAATGCTTCTTGGTTGAAATTTTTGTACTTAATAGTGGATTAGAAAAAAGAGCTACTAGTAAAAATATTTCAATTACGAAAGAACAAATGGAACTGATGCTTTCTGCAGATTCAGGATCCGGCATTAATGTTATTGTACAATACATGCCAAATAATAGTTTAGCTCACAATGATCCAAAAGAGCTGGACTTTTCGTTCACAATCGAACCTGAAAAGCAAGCTAATTTTCCTGGAGGTTCGCAACCAATGAAGAAGTACTTGAAAACACATGTAGCTAGTAAAGTTAGTTTTGATAAATTCAAGCAATTTCAATTAACTGTAGTGAAATTTATAATTGACGAAGAAGGCTATGTTGTTGAACCTGAAATTTTTTCCTCTTCTGATGATGAAAAAACGGATTCGATTTTAAAAGCAGCTGTTTGCAACATGCCAAATTGGACACCTGCGGAATATGCCAATGGCGATAAAATAAGACAAGAATTCGTACTTACCGTTGGCGACATGGAAAGTTGTGTCGTACCTCTTTTGAATCTCAAGCCAAGAAGATTTTAATTTTAGTTTCCAAGCCTTCAATCTTTCTTTAAAATCCTAATCACCTCGGTTAGGCTTCAGTCATTTCAATATCTATTTAAAATTCTAAAAGTTAACTTTAGGATTTTAAAGTAGGTCATCTCTCAATAAAATTGTCTTTAAGGAGATTAAGAATTTTCATAAATAAACCAATTCAATACTGTTATGAATACACGTATTCTATTTATTTTAATTGTTTTCTTTCAAGCGATCCTTGTTTCAGCCCAGAATTTCTATGATTTGACTCAAGTACAAACCATAGAAATTAATTTTGAACAAAACAATTGGGATCAACTTCTTGACAATGCTTATAGTAGCTCAGGAGATTATATTTTAGCTAAGTCAGTCAGCATCAATGGAATAGCCTTTGATAGTGTTGGTGTTAAATACAAAGGCAACAGTACCTATAACCCTAATCAGACCAAAAACCCTTTTCACATTGAGTTGGATACCTATAAAGATCAAGAATACGATGGTTATACAGACATAAAACTTAGTAATGTGGCCAAAGACCCGTCTTTTCTGAGAGAAGTTTTGTCTTATCAAATTATTAGACAATACATGGATGCTCCTTTGTCCAATTATGCCAATGTTTATGTAAACGGTGACTTGATCGGACTTTATAGTAATTCTGAATCAATAAGTAAAAAGTTTGTCAACAGTAGGTTCTATTCCAAGAAGAACACCTTTGTGAAATGCAATCCACCAGCGGGTGCTGGTCCGAATACAAATGATTTTCCAAATCTTGCTTATCTAGGTGATGATAGTACGAGCTATTACTTAGCATATGAATTAAAGTCAGATAATGGTTGGAATGAATTGATTCATCTTTGTGATACACTCAAAAACCATACAGACGAAGTTGAAAACATTTTGGACGTAGATAGAGCACTTTGGATGCTTGCGCTAAACAATGTACTCGTAAATTTAGATAGTTACATTGGAGGCTTTAAACAGAATTATTATTTATACAGAGATGACAATGGCCGCTTCATTCCTGTAATTTGGGATTTGAACGAATCTTTTGGTAGATTTTCTATGACTGGATCTGGTAATCTTAATGGAACTGTCGCAAAACAGCAAATGGACCACCTGCTCCATGTATCGGATGCTAATTTCCCTTTGGTACAAAATCTTTTAAGTACACCATTATATAAGAGAATGTACCTAGCACATTACAAAACGATATTGCTTGAAAATTTTGATAATGATTTTTACTTGAATTCAGGCCAGACTTTGCAAGATCTGATAAGTAATGATGTCCAATCAGACAACAATAAGTTTTTTACTTATGACAATTTTCTAGACAACCTAACTACAGATATTAATGCTGGAGGAGGCGGCCCTGGAGGTGGAGCTACTGTTGGAATAGCAAATTTAATGGATGGGAGAAACGATTACCTACTGGGACTAGCGGACTTCTCTAATACTGAACCTATCATTACCGATATTTCTTTTTCCAAAGAGACGCCAATTATAAATGAAACTTTAGGTATAACTGCAAGAATTATTAATGAGGAACAAGCTTTTCTTGGCTATAAAATTAATCAAGATGCGCCGTTTAGAAGAGTTGCCATGTTTGACGATGGCATGCACAACGATGGAGCTGCCAATGACAACATCTATGGAGTAGATATTGTGATAGAATCCGCGTTCACACAATTTTATATTTATGCTGATAACAGCAACATTGGAAAATTCTCACCGCAACGTGCGGAGTATGAGTATCATCTTATAACAGCTAATTCTACAAATACTGAAATTGGAGATTTGGTAATCAATGAACTTTTGGCTTCAAATGATGTTACAATTTTTGATCAAGATGAAGAGTATGATGATTGGATTGAATTGTACAACAATGGTTCTCTTGATATTAACTTGAATGGATATTTTTTGTCAGATGATGTAGAGGATCTTATGAAATGGCCATTTCCTGAAGAAGCATCAATAAGTGCTGGATCATATTTCATGGTTTGGGCTGATAATGATGATCAAGAAGGGGTGCATGCAAATTTTAAATTATCTTCTTCTGGAGAATCACTATTTCTTGTTAATGTAATGGGAATGATCGTTGATGAGGTCACTTTTGCTAATCAAGAAACCGATATTTCTTTTGGTAGATTTCCAAATGGGACAGGAAATTTTCAAATTATGAATCCAACTTTCAGCGCCCAAAATGATGGGGCACTTACTAGTATCTTTGTTCCATTCTATGAAGAAAATGATTTGTCAATCTTTCCTAATCCAATATTGGACAGATTTGAAATCTCAGCATCGGAGAATTTGACTTCAGTTTCTATTTACAATGGCCTGGGAGTCAAAGTTTTGGAATTGTTTCCTGAGGCAAATAGCGCGATGCTAAATATGTCTCATCTCTCGAATGGCATTTATATTGTTAAGGCGGCGACAAAAAGTGCTCCGTTTAAATCGCGACTTATTTCGAAATTATCAACTAATTAAAATAAAAGATTATGGATTTTTATTCTCAAGAAATTAAATCAACAATCGGAGAAAAAATCCAAATGAAAGATTTCAAGGGTAAGCTCGTATTGATTGTTAATACAGCAACACAATGCGGCTTAAGCCCACAATTTGAATCTTTAGAGGACTTACATCTTGCCTATAAAGAGAATGGTTTAGTCGTAATAGGTACACCTTGTAACCAATTTGCTAATCAAGAACCTTTAAGCAATGAAGAGATGGCTGAAGGATGTAGAATAAATCATGGAGTTACCTTTCAGCTAACAGAAAAAATAGATGTTAATGGAGATAATGTACATCCATTGTACAGATTTTTAAAGGGTGAATTAGGGGGAATCTTAGGAAATAGAATCAAATGGAATTTTACAAAATTTTTAATTGATCAAAAGGGGATACCTTTTAAGAGATATGCACCTATCACAAAACCCGAAAAAATAGAGATAGATATTAAGAATTTGCTTCAATAAATTTAGAGCAGTTTGAATATATTGGTCGAAGGTATGTAACTTTTTGCAATCTTGATTGTCTAATTGCAATTATGCTATTTCCTTAATTGTTCATAGCTTTAAATCTTAAATTTAGATATGTATCATATAAAGTGTTTTGCTTTAATTCTAATGTTGCTAATTCCTTGTTTACTATTTAGTCAAGAGCAAAAACCAAACATCTTACTTATTATCGCAGATGATATGGGAGTTGATGTGACAAATGGATTCCAAAGCAATAATCGCATGCCTTCTACACCGACATTGGATTCTTTAAGAGCACAAGGTTTAATTTTTCCAAATACTTGGGCAGCTCCAATGTGCACTCCTACAAGAGCAGCCATTATGAGTGGTAAATACGGAATAAAAACAGGGGTAATGAAGGCACCCGGAAATTTAGATTTGGAGCATAAGTCTTTGTTTCGAAATATTTCTGAAACTTCAAATGGTCAATATGCTGGAGCGGTCATAGGGAAGTGGCACATTTCCATGCCAGTTGATTATGATCACCCAGCGCAGCACGGCATAGATCATTATGAAGGGGTATTTACCTCTGGAGTCACTGATTATTACTCTTGGGATAAAATTGTGAATGGAGAACAAAGTGAATCTCAAAATTACGCAACGACGGAATTTACAGATTCTGCAATAAATTGGATTACTGATCAGCAATCACCATGGTTTTTATGGTTAGCACATGTTGCGCCACATTCTCCTTACCATATACCTCCAGCTGATCTCTATACAACTGGGAATACGAATAATAATTTAGGAAAGTACATTGCAACAATAGAGGCGATGGATCATGAAATAGGAAGATTGATACAAAGTATGAATCAAAAGACAAGAGATAATACCATCATAATCTTTATAGGTGATAACGGGACTCCCGGAAATGTTATTCAAAACTTTGATGGAAATCATGCAAAGGGGACACTTTATGAAGGAGGCCTTAGGGTCCCAATGATAATTTCTGGAAAAGGTGTTTCAAGATTAAGTGAAATCGATAATAACCTTTGTCATGTTTCAGATTTGCATGCTACTATATTAGAACTTACAGGTGTGGAATTGCAAGGAGGAATCAACAACAGCATGAGCCTCAAGCCATTATTAACTTGCGAATTAGAATTAGATCGAAGTTATGTTTATTCTGATTTTGAAAATGGAAACCTTTTGACTTGGGCGATCCGCAACCAAGACTACAAATTGATTGAAGATGAAAATGGTAATTCAGAATTTTATGACATCAGTAAGTCAGTTTTAGAACAGAATAATTTAATTGGAAACTTAACAATCGAGCAAGAAGCCATAGTTGCTAAAATGCGAATTGAAGCAATCAAAATAAGAAGCGATTGGTCTTGTATGGATGGTATTTTAAATGGTGAAGAGGTAATAATCGATGATTGTGGGGATAATCCCATTTTAAATCCTGCTGGGACAGAAGTGCCATACAATGGTCTTGATGACGACTGTGATCCTTTGACATTAGATGATGATTTAGATCAAGATGGATTCTTAATTGAAGAAGACTGTGACGATACAAATGCTAATATAAATCCATCTGCTGAAGAAATACCAAATAATGGCATTGATGAAGATTGTGACGGCTTAGATCAAACAAGCTCAATTCTGGTTTTTCCAACAGCAGAAGTTAAGATATATCCAAATCCAGTCACGGATTATGTCAACATTGCCGTCGATGGTCAAATAAAATTTTCTGCATACATATACAATTTAAAAGGGCAACAATTGCTTCAGTTTGAAACTCAAGAATTCATTGATATTGGTGGATTGGCCGCTGGCATCTATATTCTTGTACTAATAGATCACATCTCAGGTCAAAAGAGACTCCAAAGAATCTCCTTACTTTAACATTATTAGTTGATTCATTATAAATGAACCAGAAAATTTCACATTTTTGTAGCAGAAATTTCCATATTAAGTCTACATTAGTTGACTTTTTCCTATAATATGACTGAAAAAGGATTATTTTTGTCAGCTATGTAACGAAACTGCATGAAAAAACGATGTACTGTTTTTTCAAATTTTAAATTGGTGTCCTATTAATTAAATTACTAAAAAAGAGAAATGAAAAAACTTTACTTTATTGTTTTATGCGTCATATGCGCTCATAGTGTTTATGCACAATCTATTTGGTCTGAAGGTTTTGAAACTGGTGATCTAGCCGGTTGGACTAATGTTGATTCAGATGGTGATGGAAATAGCTGGGAAGCGCTTCCATCAACTGTTGCAACCCCTGCAGAAGGTGACTTCTGTGCCTCTTCCTCTTCTTGGATTGGTGGCGTTGGACCAGTTACACCTAACAACTACTTGATATCTCCTGCCATTGACTTAAGCGCTGTATCGGGTACAATCCTAATTGATTGGAAAGCTTACGGACAAGATCAAACTTGGGCTGATGAAAAGTATAGAGTTGTTGCTACTTTAGACCCATCAGAAGCTGGTGTGGATGCTGGTGTCGTACTTTATGATGGAATTGTTGGTTCTTCAGGAGGTGCATATGTAGATGAAACAGGAAATCTAACAGAATTTGCTGGAAAGATTGTTCATGTGGCATTCGTTCATTATGATGTTACAGATCAATTCAGGTTGAATATAGATCAAATAGAGGTTTATACTTCTAGTGTTATTGATATCAGTGTGACTGATATTGTAAGCCCTTCAAACATGTCTTCCTGTGAGTTAACGAATGCTGAAACTGTTAGTGTTGTTGTTACAAATAATGGAGGGGCTGATATTTCAAACTTTGAACTTAGCTACAGCATTAATGGAGGTGACTTAGTAACTGAAATGGTGACTGAAACAATTACTCCAGCGGCTAGTTTTACTTATGATTTTATGGCAACTGCAGATATGTCTGCTTTAGGAGAATATGAAGTGGAAGTTCAAGCAACTTTGACTGATGATTCTGAACTTGCTAATAATTCATTTGCAAGTAGTGATTTAAGAAACTCTGATTCAAAAATCACCGTACATGTTGCTTCTGATGCAACCAACGGTCATGGATGGACTATTACTGATAATGAAAGTGGCGATGTTATTGCCCAAAGAGGTGCTTACCAATGGGATTCAGAATTCTTTGATGATGTATGCATCTATTCTGATAGATGTTATTCTTTTAATTATGTTGGAGAAATGGGCCCTGGAGCTTATTTAGAAATCTTACTAGATGGACAGCAAATTTTAGGAGATACTGACGGTATGGGAATACCTGCTGTACTAGAATTTACTGCAATTGGTGGTGGTTGTGCTCCTAATGAAGCTTCAGCTGTTAGATTGAGTTCAAGTAGATACTCCCTTGTTAATTCTGATGTTGATGTTTCATTTGATTTTAAAAATTTAGGAGCAGCCGCAATTTCAGAATTGACTGCTTCATATACTGTTGATGGTGGAAATCCAATTAGTCAAACATTTACTTCTTTAAATGTTGGGCAAGGAGCTACAGCTAATGCTACTTTTGATACACCTGTTACATTGGATGCAATGGTTATGAAAAATATTGTTGTGACAATAGATCAAGTAAACGGAGAAGCTGATAATGCTGCTAATAATACAGTAGAATCTTCTATTATCGCCATGACTGAGATCCCAAATAGAGCATTTTTGGTTGAAGAAGGTACTGGTACTTGGTGTCCATGGTGTCCTAGAGGAGCTGTTGGCGTAGATGCGATTATTTCTACTTATGAAGATGCAATTGGAATTGCAGTACATAACAGTGATCCTATGGATTTGGGTGATTTTGATGATATGACTTTACAACTTGTTGGTGCTACTGGATATCCTTTTGGAGCAGTTAACAGAACCAATGACGTTGATCCTGGAGCAACAACTTTAATTGAAGCTTATGCTTCAGAAAGACTAATCACAGTTCCAGCAACTATATCTGGAACAGCAATCTACAAAACAGAAACAGAAATATTAACTGTTGATGTAAATGCAGACATTTTTGCAGCAGTAATGCCTGGAGATTATACTGTTAATGTAATTCTTACAGAAGATGGTGTAACCGGAACTGGAGCTGAATGGGCTCAAGCAAATAATTATGCAAATAATGCTTTTGGACCAATGGGAGGATATGAAAACCTTCCTAATCCTGTACCAGCTGCTGATATGGTTTATGATCATGTTTCTCGTTTATATATGGGAGGTTTTGAAGGTGATGCTGGAAGTTTTCCTTCTAATGCAACATTCGAAGATAAGCCTACTTACCAATACACTACTGCATTGGATCCTGCTTGGAATATAGAGAATATGCATGCTGTTGCCATTTTGATCGAAACAAGCACAAGACGAATGGTTAATGCAGTTTCAATGCCAATAGTTGTTGAATTTCCACCAAATAGTAACGTTGATGTTGTGAAAAATGACAACATCAAAATATATCCGAATCCTTTTGTAGACCAATTGAACATAGAACTTGATCTTGAGAATACTCAAGAAGTTTCTGTTCTTGTTTATAATTCATTAGGCCAAAAGGTTGCTGAAAGAAATTATGGAGAACTTCAAGGTAAAACAGTTTTACCTTTCAATGCACACAATTTTGATGCGGGAATGTACTCTATCAATATTCTTATTGGTAATGAATTAACTTCTAAAAAAGTTATGTTATCTAAATAATTAGATATTAAATTTTAATTGTAAATAGGTGAAGAGACAGATTGTTTCTTCACCTATTTTTTTTGTTTACAACTGAGAATTTAAGTAAAGTTTCTGTAGGTTATTCCTTGTTTAGCTTGTCTTTAAGTAATCGAAGGTTTTTAGCTAAATTTGCAAACACCATTTTAATTCAAATAGCTTTAGAGCATTATGATCATCTACAATAAAAGAAGCATTTTTATCTCGTTTTACATTTTTTGTAGTTTTCTTTTATTTTGTAAGAATGATATCAATGCCCAAGCTGATAGCCTCAACATTTTATTTAATCCTCAGTTTGACAATCAAAATATTTCTATCCTGGATATAGAAAGCACCTTGGATGTTTCACAAAACATTTTAATAGATAAGCTGATCTTTTATGTTTCCCAAATAGAATTGTATGATAATGATGAATTGGTATTTAAAGAAATAGACAGCTATCATCTAGTTGATGTCTTTGAAGAAGGTTCCTTAAATCATGTGCTAAAATTTTCTGAGAAACTAAGCTTCACTTGCATAAAGTTTTTGATTGGGGTCGACTCTTTGACATCTGTCTCAGGAGCAATGGGAGGGGATCTTGATCCAACGAATGGTATGTATTGGTCTTGGCAATCTGGCTATATCAACTTTAAATTAGAAGGCAGATCATTGGACTGCCCTGCAAGGAAAAATAAGTTTCAATTTCATTTAGGAGGTTACCAAGAACCTTTTTATGCCCTTCAAGAAGTTGTACTAGATTCGCGCAAAATCACTGACACAAGTAAAATAAGGATCAAAATAGACCTTGACCAATTATTATCTAACATAAACTTGAAAGAAACTTATCAGATCATGAGCCCTAATGAACAATCAATGAAAATAGCTAAACTTTTGCCAAGCATTTTTTCTATTTCAGAATGAAAAGAAATTTTGTATATATCAGTCTATTAGGATTTTTGTTTCTATCATTTATAATAGAAAGCCATAATGGTATAAAGTATCCTGATTATTTTCCTGAACCTATATATGATTTTGAAAAGAATCCCATAAGCCCAGAAAAAATAAGCTTAGGAAGAGCACTTTTTTATGATCCATTGTTGTCTAAAGACAATAGCATCTCTTGCGCCTCTTGTCATTCGGTTTTCAATGCTTTTGCACATACAGATCATGATTTAAGTCATGGGATAGACGATCAAATTGGAATGCGTAATGCACCAGCCTTAATGAATCTTGCATGGCATACCTCATTTATGTGGGATGGAGCCGTTAATCATTTAGACATGCAAGCCTTGGCTCCTATGGAGCATCCTAAAGAAATGGGGGAGCAAATAGGAAATGTCATACAAAAACTAAATAATTCTACTTTGTACCCTAAACTTTTTTTCAAGGCTTTTCAAGATAGCTTGGCTACCGGCGAAAGAATGCTAAAAGCAATGGCTCAATTTCAATTGAAATTAGTTTCAGCCAATTCAAAGTATGATAAGGTTAAAAGAGGGGAAACAACTTTCACAGATCAAGAAGAAAACGGTTATAGGCTCTTTAAACAAAATTGTAATTCTTGCCATAAGGAGCCATTATTTACCACAGGAAAATTTAAAAACAATGGACTTCCCATTGATAGTACTTTAAAAGATCTTGGTAGAATGAATGTTACCAAGAAAATTTCTGATAGTAGAAAGTTTAAAATTCCTACTCTAAGGAATGTTGAGTATTCTTATCCTTACATGCATGATGGAAGATTTCAATCCCTTTCTGCAGTCATAAAACATTATACAAACAATATAGAAAACAATGAAACCTTGGCCTCAGAGCTCTTAAATTCGATTGAACTAAATAGCAATGAAAGGGTAGATCTAATTGCTTTTTTATTGACCCTCTCTGATAAAGATTTTGTTTTTAATCGGGAATTTAGATACCCAAAAGAAATTTTCAGGGGTGCTTCAAAACTAGACTAAGTTTTAGGTTTTTGCAAAGTGATATTTCAATTGCTAAATCTTCCTATCTTGCTTTTATTTAATATAGTATCCAAAGAGAAATGAACAAAGTCTTTATAGCAACAAGCCTAGATGGATATATTGCTGATGAAAATGGAAACATAGATTGGCTTGATACCTTTCCAGAAATTAATACTGTAGATACTGGCTATCATTCTTT
>CALIIW010000099.1 GCA_938018185.1 uncultured Saprospiraceae bacterium | reverse complement strand
TTATAATTAAGTCTTGCATCGCCAACACTTCTTTCTCCGACTATTGTATTTTCGCTTGCCCTAGTATAAGCGCAGTGTAAGGTTGGTGCGATAACCAAATATTGATTATCTCTAATCTCAGGCTCTTTAGAATTATTTCTTACATGATTGAATAAGGCCAGATTTGGAGTAATCGATACATCGTACCATGAAGTGAACCAAAAACTTGGAACACCAATTTCCATATCATCATGATAGATTCCACCTTCAAACCAAGCTGGGTCATTTGGCTTGCGACGGATCATTTTATCGAAGATTTCATTTTTGCCATTGATGTTTTTGATTATATCCTGGATTGGTAAATGCTTAAGAGCTTCAGCCATATCAACAGGTGGATTTTCTGGTGCTAAATCATAAAATCGAGAAACTCTGATTAAGTCCTCTTGGCTGGCTCCCGCTGGAATACGTGGTTTAAACTTATCATGTTCTACCCCATATAGCCAGGAAAAAAATAGCATTTGTTCCACCCCACCACGATACCAATTTCCTTGTTCGTTTATTCTACCGACTCTACCAATTCCCGCACCATATCCCTGAGCCACCATAGCCGCATGAGAAGGATGATCCAAAGCTGCAACGGCCATTTGCCATTCCGCAGTAGAAGAACAGCCTAAAGTTCCTATTTTTCCATTCGACCAAGATTGATCTTTCATCCAGCTAAATGCATCATATCCATCGGTTAAAGGAACACCCAAAATGTCCCATTCGCCTTCAGAAAAATAACGACCTCGTTCATTTTGCACCACATAAGCATAGCCGTTCTGAACCGCTTCTAATGCTCTCTTAGCTGTCCTTGTTTTTCTTTCTCCATCTCCCCATGAATTAAAATTGTATGGGGTCCGTGAAAAAATAATAGGTACTTTCTTATCCGTTTTTGGACGATAGATGTCTGTTGCCAAGCGAATGCCATCCCGCATGGGCATCATTATCTTTTGATCAACGATTGCAATTTCTTCTAGTTCTTGCAGAATCTTCTTCCCTTCCTCTTCTTGTGCCTTTATGGCAAATAAACAAAAAAGAAGGAGCGAAATTAAAATAGCGTGTTTTTTCATTTTATTAAGATTCTTGATTTTCTAGAGAACGATATAGGATTGCTTGTTTGGTATCCGTTTGAAGACAAGGTAAAAGAAATTCCTTACAACTAAAGTACAAATTTATTTTTTGATTTATCAAAAAGAAATCAAAGAACTACAATCTTAAGGAACTACTTCTCTTAGCAATAGATTTCTCTATTCTATCTTTTAAAGCTACTTGACCTCTGTCTAAAATTTTAGAACCCCATAATTTGCTCACAAAGCCTAACAACAACAAATCTCTGTATAAAAGAAACTTTGGTATTTTTTCCTTTTCTAAATTATCAATCTTATATTCTTTTTCATATCCTTTCCAAAAGCTATTCAAAAATCGAGTTTCAAAATTTTCTTCTTCACGCACTGTCGCAAAATGTTTGGCATAATAAACAACAGCCGCTACATCATTTGCATACCAAGACTTACATACCATTTCAAAATCAAACAAGACGATCTTCTTTTCCTTTCCTGTCATAAGATAATTGCCACGGTGAAAATCATAATGAATCAAACCGTAGGATTCTTTTGGTTTAGAATAACTATTAAATTCTGCAACTAGCTTATTGTGTATTTTAAAATTAGCCTTGCTCAAATAAATAAAACTTCCATACTCATCAATTTCATTCCAATGCTTATAATCTAATTCTTCTTGTTCTGTATATTGTTGACCAAATTTATGCAGCTTGCCAACAAAGTCCCCTAGCTTCTCGAAGTGTAATTCGTTCCAGTCGCTTGCCTCTATTTGAGACCCCATTATTTTCTCAAAACACACGATGGAAAAATGATCTTCTAGTCCTATTTTCTCTATAGCTATACTTTCATTGGAATTAATTACCTTAACAATAGAGAGTCCTTTATTTCTCAGAAAATTAAGCCAATGAATTTCAACTTTAATGTCATCGAAATTTCTGATCTCGGAATGAGAAATTCTCAGTATTTTATCCCCACAATCAAAAATTAAATTGTTGTTGGCTCTTATTAATTTGGCTGCAGATTTTTCTATGCCAAATCTTTTGCAAGACTCTAGGAGTATGGCATCATTAAAGTATTTTTCAAAAACTTTATTAATTATCATTTTTACTATGGCAAATTAAGTCAAGATACTCGATGCTCACCTGCACAACAAGCTCCTATAATTAATAGTACTTCTATCAAATTTATTATAACTAAAACAGAAACAACATGTAAGCAATTCAACAAGCCTTTTACAAGACCCCTTTAGGAACAATCTTCCTTGTCCAAGTTTTGATTCTCTTCTTCCTACTCACCATTGCATCAGGGTTAAAATCCAAAGTTGTTTCCCAAGCGTTTTCTTTTTGAAATTCAATTTCCATTCCATTCATTACTCCCTCGCTTACTTTTTCAGAATGTAGCACCACGATACATTCTGTATTAAGGTTGGCAGATCTGGGATCAAGATTGAAGGTGCCTATGACAGTGGTCTTCCCATCAATCACCATGGTCTTTGCATGTAATCCAAAAATTGGCATGTGATCAAGTCGTTGATGTAGCCTACCAGTCATCAATTCTTTTCTTATTGCAGCATCTGGTTTGAATTCAAAAATCCTTACACCAGTTTCAAGAAGTTTTTTTCTATCTTTTTGATATCCAGCAAAAGCTTCAAGGTTGTCCGTAGATGCCAGGCTGTTTGTTAATATCCTAATCTCAACGCCCCGCTGCACCGCTTCATCGAATAGATCTCTGCTCAATTCAGTTGTAACTAGATAAGGAGACTGGATGTCTACACTTTTCTTTGCATTCTTGATAAGCTCAATGAGTTTTGAGGTAGATACGCCTCCCCCACCAAGACCACGTGTTTGTTCATTTTTGCCAGGAAGATCAGAAACAAATGCAATGGAATCAAGCCAGGTAATTTTATTAGATTCTTTTATGTATTTAAAAGTCTCTGGTAAATTTTCAATACTCTTTCTTATTTCAGGCCAAAAATTCTCAGGATTGCAGGCGTATTGATGTAAGGGTGCAAATTTATTTTCATCATGCACACGTTCAGGAATTTCATCGGCCAAGTCTGCAAGATTAACACTCAGCTCACTGTCCCAAAATTGTGTGAATGAATTTTTGATTTGCTTTTTAGGATCTCCTAATAAAAAGATATCTCTATCTCTAAAATTGTATTCATGATCATAATCAAAATATTCATCAGCAATGTTTCTTCCTCCCGTAATGATTAGTTGATCATCGACAATAAAAGTCTTATTATGCATCCGCTGATTTGCTCCTTTAAAGTCTGTAGTTAATTTTTTAATTTTTCCAAAAATGCTTTTCCCGAGATTAAGTCCCGGATTATAGATTTTGATACTGATATTTTCGTGAGAGTTCAATACTAATATATCCTCAAAGTCTGCATCAATGAGAATGTCATCAACAAGCAGTCTTATTTTCACGCCTCGATCTGCTGCCCTTACCATGTAGTCGCAGGCTATGAGTCCGATGTTGTCGGTAGAAAAAATAAAATATTGAACATCTATTGTCTTTTCGGCATGCTGTGTCAACCAAGCACGCAATAGCATGGATCCACTTCCATCTTCCAGTACATAGGCACCTGTTTTGCCCTCTTTATATTCGCGAAAATTATTCAATTCTTCAGAAATGGATTTTGATTGGGAAGTGTGAATCTTAGCGCAAAAATCTTTTGATGGCTCAGTATGCGATTGGGCTTTTTCTTTTTTGCAGGATACAAAGAATAAAAGCAAAAGTATGGTGTAGGTTCTTAAAATCAAAGGAATTTATTTTAAATTAAAGATAAAATAAAAACTCAGATTTGTAGCATGTCTTTCAGCTGATGAAATATCAATTTTATATTGAAGTTAATATTCATAGGCCCAGAATATTATTATAACAGATATTTATTTATTATTTTTAATACAATAAAAAACTAAAACATAGCAAATACTTATCATAGGGTAAATATCCAAATTGTTTTTGCTGTAAAAGATCGGCAAGCTTTATTGCATAAATCATGGAGATCAGAATTATTCCAATATATCGCTGGAATAATTAATAACAGAAAACATCATTCATTGGCCGTAAATGGTGTAGAGAATCACATCCACATCTTTTTTGATTACAACTGTCGTGAATTGATTGAAGATTTGGTAAGAGAAATCAAAAAAGCGTCAAATGCTTATATCAATGACAAGAATTTATGTAATCATAAATTTGAATGGCAATCTGGTTATGGGGTCTTTTCCCATGGGTATCAAGAAAAAGGTATAATCATTGATTATATTAAAAACCAAGAAGAACATCATCGTAAAAAAACATTTCGGCAGGAATACATGGATTTATTAAAATTAAATGAAATTGATTTTAAGGGTGAATATGTATTTGATTTTTAGAATAGATTTTGGGTGGTGTAATTTGCTAACGTAAGGTGACCGCGCTGCGGTCATTTTCTGTTCGGATGGAATTAATTGCTAACGTAAGGTGACCGCGTTCCTGTCATTTTAATTCGGATGGGATTCTTTTGCTAACGTAGGGTGACCGCGCTGCGGTCATTTTAATTTCGGATCGCATGAATTGCTAACGTAAGGTGACCGCCCTGCGGTCATTTTTATTCGGATGGGATCAATTGCTAACGTAAGGTGACCGCCCTGCGGTCATTTTAATTCGGATGGGATCAATTGCTAACGTAAGGTGACCGCGCTCCTGTCATTTTAATTCGGATGGGATTCATTGCTAACGTAAGGTGACCGCGCTAAGGTCATTTTAATTTCGGATCGTATGAATTGCTAACGTAAGGTGACCGCGCTGCGGTCAATAAAGACACTGGTCAAGACCGCAGAGCGGTCTCAGTACGTTAGAAAATAAATATACAATTTGTTTTCCGACCCTAGCGGGGTCGCACACCGCAGCTGTGACAGCTTCCCCTTTTGTTCTTAATTAGAATAATTATTTAAAACCCTAACCAATCTGCATAGGAACTTCCATCAAAAGTATTCTACTGTTCTTATCTGCCTTGATTTCAAAATCATCCACATTCCAAATACCAAAACCGTCTCTTTTTTCTAAGGCTTGACCAGCAATCTCAGCAGTACCTTCTATGACGAATGCATAAACACCATTACCTGATTTATTGATTTGATAGTTGGTACAAAAGTCCGTATCAAAATCACCTATGTGGAACCAAGCATCTTGATGAATCCACACACCTTGATCATCTGCATTTGGCGAAAGCACCTGAGAAAATTCATTTAACTTTGAAATTTCTTTAATTGAAATTTGGTCGTAACGTGGTTCTACATTTTTCTTATTTGGAAACAACCAAATCTGCAATAAGCTAACATGTTTGTCGGCATTGGCATTGAACTCACTATGCTTGATACCTGTACCAGCACTCATCACTTGAACATCTCCATACTGGACGATTGCACCATTGCCCATGCTATCTTTATGCTTTAAGGCTCCTTCCAGTGGAATAGATATAATTTCCATATTATCATGAGGATGCGTTGGAAACCCTTTTGAAGGAGCTATCCTATCATCATTCAAAACTCTAATAACACCAAAATTCATTCTTTCAGGATTGTGATAATTTGCAAAACTGAAGGAGTGGTTTACTTCCAGCCAGCCATGATTTGCAGATCCTCTGGTGTTTGCTTTGTGTAATACGGTGTTCATGGTTTTTATTTCTTTATGATTTGGCATGTGGTTAAAACCTACTTGATCTAAGAGTTTGTCATAGGTAGAATTTTCTTTTGAGCCAGTATTTGCCTGTAGCGGTCCTGGAATAACTGTACCTGCTAGGCCAGCAATAATTGATTTTTTGATAAAGTTCTTTCTATTCATGATAGGATAATTTAAATTAACAATAGTATCTACTAAATTGTCATTAGTATCTTATACTACGCTAAAGATCGGGCTATATACTTAAAGTTACAATAAGATAGATTAACTTTAATTAAATTAATCGATAGTGTGAAATATCATTAATTTAGATAAAATAGAGAATGAATATGTTATTTGAATATGATTCAATTAAGGATTTAGGTACAAAAAACAGTTTATACAAACATCCATACTTCTTCATTGGAGCAATGATGTTTTTAGCAGGCTCTGTATCTCTTTTCTTGAAAATTTACAATGAGGATTGGACTAGGTATGCCGATTTAGTAGTATCCATAATCACCCCTCTCGGTGGTCTTGCTTTTCTTATTGCTGCTTTTAAGGAGGCAAACTTGAGAAACAAAACCCCAAAGTACGCCATACAAATAAGCGAAGAAAAAATTAAGGCGAAGCATGAAAATGATAAGGAGTCCAAAGATATGTTTTGCAAGGAGATTAATAGCCTAGATTTTAAGACTAATGAAATCTGCATCACTGATAAAAATAATGAAAAAATTATTGTTGATTTAAGTTTGATATTCCCAGAACAGAAGAAGTCGGAACTTATAAAAACCTTAGAAGGTATCTTGTCGAAAAATAAGAACGTTTAAGAAGATAATGCACGATTCATTCAAGGCAGCTTTATAATTTTTAACTTGATTATAATTTCTTTGAAAAAGGGAATGCGTAATTACAAGCACACATGTTTTTAAATATAATTTCTCAACTCCTTAAAGTCAGTAATTACCTCATCTGCATTTTCTAACGTCTGATCTGCAGCCATTGGGTTTCTGTATCCAAAAACAAAGATTCCAGCATCATTGGCAGCTTTCACGCCATTGTCAGAGTCTTCTATGACAATACAGTTTTCTTTTGGGGTATTTCCTAAAATAGCTGCCTTTTCAAAAATCTCTGGATGTGGTTTAGAACTAGATAAATCCGCACCAGATATCTTGGCGGTAAAGTATTTGTTTAAATTAAAACGCTTAAATACACGATCTATATTTACCATGGCAGAAGAAGAAGCCAATACTAAGGTAATTCCTTTACCATGAAGGTATTTAATAATATCTTCCACGCCATTTACCAAGTGTAAGCTTGGATCATTTTCAAAAAAGTCTACATAACGTCTCCGTTTGTCCAAGACCAATTCTTTTGGATCGTTCTCTAAATCGAAATGTGCTACCAACTTTTGAAATACATTTATTGTGGAAGAGCCAGTTAAACTTTTGTATAAATCTTCAGACACATCTAAACCTAGAGAAACAAAGGTTTCATAATATGCTTTTTTATGAAGGAATTCAGAATCGATGATGACTCCGTCCATGTCGAATAGTACACAGGAGATCTTTCCTAAACTTAAAACCCGTTCTGCTTCTATTTTAACTTCTTCACCTATCACCTTCTCCATATAGCACTCAATTTACTTATAATCCTTATATTTTCATGGTAATTTTCTTTGATTTATCATCCTATGTACAAACAAATAGAATATACCTTAAAATAATTCTTTCATGAAATAAATAGATCCTTTGGATAAACAAAATAGTCTGGCCAAGAAGGACAAAGCTCCATTTACTTTCGAGCTATAAAATCTAGCGCCTTTTCAAGCACAGGATCATTCTTACCCAGAATGTCTTCTATTGTTTTCCTGACTTCAATATCAGGAGTCAAGCCCTTATCTTCTTGCTCCTCTAAAGGGTAATATCCGATTAATGGAATATCAATTTCTATATTTGAGTTTGGTAAATTTAGAAAAAACAAGTTACCGCCATTAGTACCTTTCCTATTTCCGCCCGTTTCTGAGCCAATTACAGTTGCAAGCTTATTGTCCTGTAATCCCTTTGTCAGGAAAAAAGTCGCAGAACTATTTGCCGCATTTACCAATAGAACTACTTTTCCTGAAAATGCTTTTTTATTTTGCTTTATGATGGCTGGTTTTTGATTTTTCTTCCAAGTATAAAAACCATTTGCTTGTTTTATAAGTTTTCCAGACCTATTATAAAAATTTTTGTCCCAGGTCTTTAGGTAGGGCCTTAATTCATCCGAAACTTTTTCATATCTAAGAACCTCCTTAAAGGCGGGTAGGTCTATAGGTTTGCTTGCAAGATATTTAGCCAATACTAAACTCACATCATCACTACCTCCTTCATTGCCTCTAATGTCTAGAATCAAATTGGCAATATTTTTATCTTTCATTTCTTGAAATGCTTCTGCTAAAAATGCTTTCCAATCCAAGGTCATTTTGTATGTTACAAAAGTACCAATCTTAAGATGTGCAGTACTTTTATCTAACAGTTCAAAACTCCAAAGATCATCATAAGAAGCGTTTTGTTTAGCAAATTTTTGCTCTATCAGATTAAATCTTTCCGTTCTACCAATACACTTTACATTTACCATTGCAATTTCATCAGTTCCTAGCTCTTTTATTTTAATGTCATAAGTTGAATTCTTTGCTGGGAATAAAAGTGGGAAGTAAATATCAAATGCTTCATATTTCCCAAGTCCTGTCAGTTCCAAATCCAACAATCGCTTACCATTGTTGCTTCCATCTCCTTTCGCATAAGTAAGAAGCTTGTCCATAATTGTTGAAACCGGAATGTCATTAATTGATAAAACTTGACTTCCTTCTGGCAAACTACCTTGTGATAGGTTTTTATCAATGAACATTTTTTCTTCAAAAAGAAAAAAAGTGAATGGCAGTTTATCTTTTTGATTAAAAATAACTTCTTGAATTTCCTTTTTTTGATTGTAATAGCTACAAAAGGTATGACCGCATTTCAACTTGGTTGTGAATTCTGACAATAGAAGATAAAATTCCCTAGAAGATAAATTTTGATCTAGGACCTTATCTAAGTCTTCAAAAAGATTGGCTATCGTTGCAGAATCTTGATATCTATATAATCCTGGATGGTAGTCTAAAAGTACCTTTTTTAAAATCTCAAAATCTTGTTGCAATTCGGCAACTGAAATGGACTTCTTATAAACTTCAGACTGAGCACTTAAGTCTATACTATAAAAGAAAGTTAAAGAGAAGCAAAGGATCAATAAACGGAATATCATTGTGGCAATTAATTCACAAGGTAACAAACTAAAATCTATCACTGCAAAAGACAAGTGTTTTATTCAAAGGTTGCTTAGTGCTAAGAACCCCTTATTTAACTCCCAAATTATTAGCTTGTGCTAAAGCAGTGCTTCCCTACTTTAGCACAAGCTAAGTTTTGCAAAATAATACGAAATAGTCTGTATAGTTACCTTAGGGCTTGTCAGATAAAATTTAATTCATTGAATATCAACTTTTAATAATTGTGTAAGTTAAATTCTATACTTCGTTTCTAGCGGAAAGGGCTGGAAAACCGCGTAATCGTCGAAAGCCATTTGTCATGATTTTTAAAAAAAATCACGACAAATGAATTCAGCTCATTTCTTGTACCCAGTGTTTGCACACTGGGCTACAATAATGTCACACCCCTGGCGTTTTAGGTTTACTTATGAATACCCCTACCTTAACTTATCCTACATTTTAACAAATGAACCAATCACCATTTGTTTGCCATCAGAAATTAAAACTTTATAAGTTCCTTTTGCCAATTGGCTAATGTCCAAATTAACTGGGGACATAGTATCCGCATTTCCAATCGTTCGCATTGATTGTATTTGCCCAAACATATTGATGATGCGAATTTGAAGGTCTGCTTCCCATTCATTTTCAAATACTATAATAGTGTTTTCAGAGGCAGGGTTTGGATAAACTCTAATTGTTGACGCATCCAATAAAACTTCTTTAGTATGGCTTAGTATGGCACAATCTGTCCCAGCATCATGCACACTTTCATAAGCACCAATATCTATACAGCTGCCCTGGACCCGAGCCTTACCTGCCAGATCAATTTCGGAAGGATCATCAGGTAATACCCCGGCATCTACACAAGAACTTTCATCAGAAAGCTGATAAGTGCCAGTTTCAAATAATGCGCTGACATTTTGCAAATCAATATCGAGAGCTATTTCCTTTGCTGTACTATCCGCAAACATGTTGCCGCCTCGAGAAGTAAAAAAATCTGGTACAGTACCATTGATAGCAACTAGACTTGGATATGCTGTGGTTTGAAAAATATTGTTTTGTAATCTTGAATTACCAAAATCTTGCACCCCAATTGGGACAGATTGATTATCTGCAAAAGTACAATTGCTTAACTTGCTTGTAAATCTACTGAATCCTACAATCACGTCTTGCTCGTCAGATGCTACATGATTAGCAAACAAACAATTATTGATTAATAAATCAAAACCATTTGAAAGTGGAAGAAGAGAACCCGCACCAATAGCTTGTACTTTTCCTCTATTATTATCAAAAATAGAATTACTGATTGTCGCTATATTGGACAATCTAATAAGCCCAAGTCCTCCAACATTAGAAGAACTATTTTCCTGAAAGAAACAATTAACGATATTAATTTCATTGCTTTCATTGACTGCACAGTTATCATAAATACAAATCGCTCCAAAATCTTGTTCACTACTATTTTTAACAAAATTACAATTTTGTATGTTTACTTTTCTCTTGTCTGTATTTATCTCAAATTGAACAAATATAGCCCCACCTAGGGTATTTAAAGAAGGGTCGTTGATCATTGCCTGATTATTGGAAAACGTACAATCTTTCATATCAAAACTACCTACCCAAGAAGTAAAACCAGCCCCTATCTGACCGCTGTTATTGTCGAATGTGCAATCCATAATAGTATTGGTTATTAAATGGGCTGTTGTGCTATTTGCATCTGTCCAGATATATAGCGCACCCAAGATTCCAGATTGATTATTTACAAAATTACTAGAATTAATCTTCAACTTTGTTGAGGACGAATAAAGACCAGATCCACCTTCACCTGCTATATTGTAATTAAACAAACAACTATCTACTTGCACCCCTTCAATCGATTGTCCTGCTGCAATCATACCTCCACCGGAGAATAAACAAGCATTTTTTTCAAAGGTGCAATGCATAACCCTTCCTCCATTGGCCTGCTCATCTCTGTAATACAATCCCCCTCCATAAGCATCTGCATAATTTTGCTGGAAGATGCAATTAGTAACTTGAATGGCTCCCCATGAAAAGACTCCGCCTCCTCTTAAATCAGTAGTGAAAAGTGTATCACCAGCAGCATGTCCGCCTTTAATGATAAAACCATCTATCAAAGAAGCTGTTGTAACAGTGGATTCCACATAAACGACATTGATCGCATTGTCCGAACGATTGTTATCAAAATCATCCAAAACATCATCACCATTAAAATCACCAGAAAGTATGGTTGGATTATTTTCAAAATCTCTTTCAGAGATAGAAGTTTCATTGCCAGCAAAACCTCCAAACATTTTGACATCTTGATTAATGTAAAATGTTTTTTTCCGATTGCCAGATAAGGGAATAGTCATTTCGGCATGGGGCAAGTAGGTCCCTTTCACTACCCAGATTTCATCTCCTAGATTGTAATTTGTCAAAGCATCTTGTAAGTCTGTATAAGCATTTATCCAGCTTGATCCATCGTTGTCACCTGTTGCATTGGCATTGACATAAGTTTGTGCAGTGACTTGTAGGCTAAGTGTGGTGGCTAATAAAACAAAAATGACTTGTAAAATTGATTTCATATTATTTGGTTTTTAAAAACGGTCAATGTTAATCTTCTTCTAAAAATGGTTTGCTTTTTGAATTTCTGTTTTAAATAGAAGCTTCAATTTTAATTTCATATTCAAGCTCTTGCATTTGACGACCATTTTTAAACTTAATAATAGCTTTATACACCCCAGTTCCTGTACAGTCATATCTATAACCTCGGCGTTTTAAAACTTCATCCTTATACCAATCTATGCTGTAATTGCTTTTGTGTTCGAAAAAGAAACGATCATTGGGTAAGCATACTATTAGTGTTTCGCAAGTAGGCAAGAAACATGCTTCAGTCAGAATAATAGCATTTGGATAAGTGATCGAACTATTTGGTTCAAAAGGTTCTTTTTGACAAGACGTCAATTTGCACATTATAATTGCAAGGACAATTATTGCTATTGTTGATTTCATTTTTTTAATTTTTGAGGTTAAAATATTCTTTTCATTAAAAATGAGTATGTTGAATTATTTGATACACAAATTTATAGTCAAATAAGACCTCAAAAATTACAATTGTCCAAATGGCATGAATTACTGTCCAAATGGTAAGAAGAAAATGTCGAATGGTTCTAACCTCAACAACATATTTGCAGCGATGATTAACTCTTTCTCAATAATTATAACCATTGAGAATTAATAGACTTTCATAAGATAAAAGGATATCCATTAAAATAGATTTTCGATTTAATTTACAGTTGACAAAAAAAATTTATCAAAAGTCAAAATTCTATGTCAAGTGGAAATTATTATCTATTAAATAAATTTTAAATGACGAAAAACTTCCTCTTTCGAGCGACGGCTTATAGGAACATTATGCTCTTTCATGATAAAATATTCTCTATTTTCTCCTATTGCATCAATTTTGGTAATGTTGACAACATAAGACCTATGCACTCTTATAAATTTTCTAGAAGAGATTTCTTTCTCAATTACAGTGAGAGCTGTGGAAACCAGAAATTCCTTTTCAATTGTAAAAATCTTACAATAATTTCTATCTGCTTTTAAGAATAAAATGTCAGAAATATTAACTTTTACCATCTTTTCTTTTTGCCGAATAAACAATCGATCATCAAGCGTAGTAACATGATCCGAGTTTTCTTCTACTTGGCTGTTTTGCCGTTCAAGATGGCCTAAAGCAATTTTTAAATTTCGAGCAAGTTTATCAATTTGAAATGGCTTAGTAACAAAAGCGTATGGCTTAGCTTCTAATGCCCTTTGGAATGATGCATCATCTGTATTGGATGTGATGAAAATGACAGGAATTTGAAAATTTTCCAAAATATGTTTGGCAGCTTCAATTCCATCCATAGTCCCAGCTAAATTTATATCCATCAAAACCAAATCAGGTTTATTAATAGATAAAGTATTTATAGCATCTTCTGCCTTCGTTTGAATACCTATGACCTCGTAACCAATATCGGTCAATTGCATTGACAGATCTGCTGCAATTATCATTTCATCTTCTACTATAAGAATTCTATGCTTGGTGGACTCTTTCATATTCTAAGCAGCTTTTTTAGCTATGGAAAACTTTGTAATTAAGGAAGTATTTTTGAAGAATGTTGTCTTCAAGGGAAATGCTTGAGAATCAGCAATGGAGTAATAAATAAGACTAAAAAAGAATAAGCTGTAAAATCTATAATAGCCCATTCCAAAGTATTTTCTTTTTTTCATTTGATTAGGATTAGGGCTTTCCTTAAATAGGAATTGATTACCACATAAAACAATCTTCCTTATGTGTTACTCAATACATTTTGCAGTTTATGTTTGGTTGCACAAACTAAACCTAGTTTATTGTAGCCACCTAAAAATAAGAAGCTTGATTGGAACAACAAAATTTTATTGCTTTTTAATTAAGCAGTTCTGGATGATTAATAAAAATATTATTCAAATCAAAATAAGAATTTGATTGAACATTCTTAAAAACAATGAGTCTAATGCTACCGCTCACCACCAAACTACAAAAATTTTTTCTACTACACCACTCTCCTTTTTCATCCAAAGCATAGGCGCACTTTCTTTTTTTAGACGTTTCACTAAATCGATCATAATTTCAACATGTGATTTCCACTCGACTTGATCCTGTACTTGGGTCACCCATTCCGATTTAGAAGGCATGTAAAATTGAGCCTTTACGAATTCAGATTTTTTGAATTCATCAAAGCGCAGCCAATAGCCAGCCAAACAGTTCTGATTTAATGTTCCTAGTTTGACATCAACTGATCCATAAGCTTGAAACAACTGAGCTTTAAAACAGCTTTGATGTTCAATTTCAGAATGATCTATGCCTTTGTCTTTTAATGCCTTAGCACCTTCTACTGAGTGTAATAATGGAAATTGCTTGCTCTTCATCTTTTCCATTTTAATGGAAAATTTATCTCGTTTGTTGGGCCCAATTAAACTTTGGATGGGGTCTGTAACTTCAGGATCAATGATGTAGAATTTGTAAGACAATTCCACATGAATCAATTTGTCCCTATTTGTATCTTTTAGAATAAAATCAATCTCCCCGAGTGTTCTTTTTCCTTGCCAGACTTGCAGATTATGCAAAACAATATCATAAGTTTCAGAATGTTCTATCAATTGCTTAAAAACATATTCCATTTGATGCCCGAATCTCAGGTTTCCTGGTATTGCAGTAGGATGAAAAGAATTTACTTCTGTAATTGGGAATTCGAATTGTTGAATGTCAAATTGTTTATTTTCCCAAAGGGGTGGCGTATTTAAGAAGCCGGTACATTGTGATTTTATCATTAGCCATAAAGGTAAATAAAGGATGGAGATATTTTTGATAAAAACAAAACTACTCGGGCTGATTTAATCAATCCGAGTAGTATTTTTAATTAAACTATTTCCGTTACCAAATCTGCTCTACTCTTCCTAACTTTTTTCAAACTGACCAACCAATCCTTATCTGCAGCTCTATAGCCCAAGGTAAGCATAACGCAACTTCTCAAACCTTTCTCTCTTAGACCTAATATTTCATCTAAGGCATCAGGTTCAAAGCCTTCCAATGGCGTGCTATCAACCTCTTCAAATGCAGCAGCTATTAAACCATGAGAGAAAGCAATATATGCTTGTCTGGCGGCATGATTAAAATTCTCTTCCGCATCTTTTTGAGGATAACTGCTCAGCAATAATTGGCGATAATTTTCCCAGCCTTCATTTTTGAATCCTCTGATCTCATTTGTCAAATCAAACTGTTTGTTGATTCGATCTGCTGTGTAGGTATCCCAAGCAGCAAATACTAGTAAATGAGAACAATCTGTAATCACAGATTGATTCCAAGCGATAGGTTTGATCTTCTCTTTTACTTCTTGATTAGTAATCACAAAGACTTCAAAAGGCTGTAGTCCACTTGAAGTTGGTGCAAGCGATATCGCCTCTAAAATATTCTCAACCTTTTCTTGAGAT
>CALIIW010000098.1 GCA_938018185.1 uncultured Saprospiraceae bacterium | reverse complement strand
GACTATGGATCAGGAAATGCAAGACCTTTCTTTTCCAGAACAATTGGTCTGGATGCAAATAGACAAGCGGTCCCTATTCTATATGGTGCTAGATTGACAGGCAATATAAATAAAGAACTTAGAATGGGTTTTATGAATATACATTCCTTAGGTACTGAGGAAGCTTTTGGTCAAAATCAAACGGCCTTTGCATTGAAAAAGCAATTTGGAAGATCTTTTGTTCAAGGGATGTTTTTAAATAGACAAGCAGTGAATGATGGGGAATGGATTCAAGATGATTTTGGAAGAAACCTCAGTCTTGAGTCTGCCTACTTATCTGACAATGGACAAATTTCTTTATGGGGCGGAGGCCACCTATCTTTTAAAGATGGCTATTCTAATAATCAAGGAATGTATAATGCTGGCTTCACCTTCAGAAATCCTTCTTGGGAGATTCAAGCTGATTTTTTGACTTTGCAAGAAAATTATTTTTCAGATATGGGTTTTATCGCA
Source organism: uncultured Saprospiraceae bacterium (assembly GCA_938018185.1). Lineage (GTDB taxonomy): Bacteria > Bacteroidota > Bacteroidia > Chitinophagales > Saprospiraceae > JALZVN01. The sequence continues at coordinate 24,502 of CALIIW010000098.1, read as the reverse complement.
AGAGTTGAAAATTATGATGCCGAAAGAGATACGCTTATTAGAGAAGGGTTTAGTTCTTCTTTTACTTCGATAGAATATGTTGTCCGACCGGAGAAAAGTAACATTTCAAGACATCGATTTGGCGTTGAAAATTTAATGATTTTTAATTCTGATTGGAGTTTCAATGAAAGGTATAATAGGTTCCGATACTTTCTTACCCTAAAGTCTGGGGAGGAATTTAAAATAAGATTAAATCTAAATGAATTAGAATTACTGTATCCTTTTACTTTCACTGGTGATTCGCCTTTGCCAATAGGAAGGTATAATTCTACTGATGTAAATTTTGAATTCCAATCAGATGAAAGAAAAGCACTTTCATTTTCTTTATCTGGAACGACAGGTGGTTTTTATAATGGAAAAATAAATAAGATTCAATCCGATATTCAATTTCGTGTTCAACCTTGGGGGAGATTTAGTATAGGATATCAATGGAATAAACTTAAGTTTCCAGAGCCTTATGGGGATGCCTTGATTACCGCACTGCTTGCAAAAGTAGAAGTTGGTTTTTCAAAGAATCTTTTATGGACAACACTTTTTCAGTATGTAGAACAATCCAATTACATGGGAGTTAATAGTAGGATCCAATGGAGGTATTCACCTATGTCTGATATTTATTTGGTTTACTTAGATAATTATGATCTAATGGATAATGGGATAGGAGGGAGAGACTTATTTTCAAACAATCGTGCTTTGGTATTGAAGGTCAATTTTTGGTATTGATAAAATACACTTCAAATCAAAAAAAACCTGGACAAGCTAATGAAAGCCGCCCAGGTCGCGTTTAAAATTGATTATAAATTTAGCCTCTCGCTAAAGAGGAGTATTCGGATTCACATTTCATCCATTCTGGAATTGGTTCGCCTTCTTCATTTAGAAATCTCACCGCTCCTTCATCGGATACTTCAAATATCCATAGATGTTTTTTCTTTTCAATATCTAGCAAAGAGCCACCGATGTTCAAAATATATTTGACTTCCCAACTGTCATGCCCTCTAGTAAAAGTTATATCATTTCCTTGAATATCAGGAATACCAAGATCTATTTCTTCTATGCCTTCAATGTTGTAGAATTCATTTGCTAAAGCCGCCATATTCAACGGTTGTGAAGATCTGATAACAAGTATGTCTTGTTCATCTGTCCATTTTTCATGATTTTCTATCACAAGACCATATTCGTCAAGTAGATCATTGAAAGCTTCATTTGTTGTTTCTGTAATTCCTTCATTTAGCAATTCAGCCCACTCGACGGAATTATTGTAAATGATCTTAATTTGATCTATAGAAGGATTTGGAAAGGTATGCACATTACATCTTGAAATCGCTTTTCCAGTTTCGCCAGATAAATAGACAGATTTTAAAATTTCAAAGATCTGATCCATTTTATCAGGAGATATACTAATGTTATGGAATCTCAAATCTTCTACAGAAGAATCTAGCCTTAAAGCTATTCTTGCTGCATCTCTTTTAAACTTACGCATCAACTTTGCAGGAACTTCTTCTTTAACTGAACTGATCTCAGAAGTTTCCTCCTTAGTTATATGCATAGCATATTGTGAAAAGATATCACAAGAGAAAGTTGAAATTAATATGATTATAAATATTCTTATCATTTGCTTAGTTAGTACTTATTAATCAGTGCTAATATGCCAAGCAAATGGCTCCTATTTAGGATGAGAAATTCGAATATGTGACAGCCTATAATTGATAAATATAGATCTAGTTAAAATGAGCAATGATTTTATCAGCCAGTTCAAGCCCTATATTTCGCTGAGCTTCTAAGGTGGAAGCACCAATATGTGGCGTCAAAGAAATCTTAGGATGCGCTAAAATTTTTGGATTGGGAGAAGGCTCAGATTCAAAGACATCTAAGCCAGCTGCTGCAACTTTTCCAGATTCCAAAGCAGCTAACAATGCATTTTCATCTAAGGTGCCTCCTCTCGCACAATTGACGATAACAACACCATCTTTCATCTTTGCCATTTCATCAGTAGAAAGTACTGGTTTGCCCGTAAAAGGGATGTGCATAGATATGTAATCACTATTACTGAGCATTGTATCCATATCTACCGTCTTTAATGTGACTTTTAAAGGTAGATCAGAAGCAATAATTTTTAAATCAATTTCTACTTGTTCTATATATGGGTCTACTGCAAGGACCTTCATGCCTAGCGCAGCGCCTATTCTCGCTGTTTCCTGACCAATCCGTCCACAACCTATTACTCCAAGGGTTTTTCCTCTTAATTGAGAACCCTTAGCATAAGCCTTTTTTAACTTCCCAAAATCTGTACTTCCTGAGACTGGCATCTTACGATTGGCATCATGTATGAATCTAGATAAACTAAAGATATGTCCAAAAGCCAATTCGGCTACTGCCTCTGAAGAAGCCGCAGGCGTATTGATTACATTAATATTCTTTGATTTTGCATGATCAACATCTATATTATCAAGTCCTACACCTCCTCTGGCAATGACCTTTAAATTTGGGCAATTATTAATCAAATCAGTTCTGACTTTTGTTGCTGATCTTACAACTATCGCATTATATGCCGGCAATTCCTGCATCAAATCATCTTGAGCAACTTTAGAAGTGCTTACTTCATAGCCAGCTTCTTCCAGCTTTTTTTGCCCATCAGGGTGAATACCATCGTTTATTAGAATACGAATCATAAGTTTGTTGATTTAAACCCAAAAATACAAGAAATGAATTGAATTTGCGAACATTTGGTGTAACGATATCACATTCATATGGAAAGTTTTAATTAGAATTTTCAGCTGTCTCTAGGGATTGAACCTCTTCCTTCAATTGTTTGATGGTTTCTTCCTTATCTCTAAGTCTCCTCTTTAGATCTTCAATTTGTTTATAAGCATCCAATACCTCTTCATTATCTTTTTCATCCCCTCTCATATAACCTTTGTCTTGCTTATCCGTTTTTTCACCTAGGCCTACAAAATTTTTAATATTTTGAATACCATCTTGACCATTATAATAGGAAGCCCCTAAATAAGCGATAGGAGTAAGGAAAAGAAGAAAAATGAAGAGTCTTGCAAATGGTGTTAATGATTTTCTCTTTCTGGCCATGTTTATTTTTTTATATACACTTCTAATATAAAGGTATGTAAAAGATAATTCATATTATTTCTACATAAGTAATAAACTAAAAGACTAAAACCTTTATTATTGTTTTCTAAAGATTTATAAAAACTTAAAAATTAGTACTATTTAAATTTTATTAAAGAATAATGTCTGAAGCATATATATACGATTCGATTAGAACACCAAGAGGTAAAGGGAAAAAGTCAGGGGCATTATACCAAATGAAACCTATTTCCTTATTGGCCGAGTGTTTTAAATTCTTAGCCCAAAGAAATGAGCTAGACACAAGCCTGGTAGATGATGCGGTGATAGGTTGTGTGACGCCGGTTGATGAACAAGGAGGCAATATTGCAAAATCTGCCTTACTTTTTGCCCAATGGAGCCCAAAGGTATCGGGTTTTCAATTGAACCGATTTTGTGCCTCTGGACTAGAAGCGGTTAATCTGGCTGCTATGAAAGTAAGATCTGGATGGGAACATCTGGTAGTAGCAGGAGGAGTCGAATGTATGAGTAGGGTACAAATGGAATCTGATGGTGGACCACTTATATTTGATCCGGAATCTATCATAAAGAGTGGCTACATACCTCAAGGAATCTCCGCGGATCTAATAGCGACTATTGAAGGATATTCTAGAGAGGAGTTGGATGCCTATGCCTTGAGATCTCAGCAACGTTCGGCTCAAGCTTGGCAGCAAAATTATTTTGGTAAATCTATTATACCTATAAGAGATAAAGCTGGTTTAGTAATACTAGAAAAAGACGAACATCCTAGGCCTAATTCTACTATGGAAAGCTTAGCTAAATTGCCATCAGCTTTTGAACAAATTGGACTGAATGGTTTTGATTCCATTGCAATGAGAAGGTACCCTCAAATTGAAAAAATCAAGCACTTTCACACTGCTGGAAATTCTTCAGGTATTGTGGATGGTGCAGCCTTGATCTTAATAGGGTCAAAAAAAATTGGAGAAAAATTAAATTTAAAACCAAGAGCAAAAATTATTGCTTCAGGCATTGCTTCTACAGATCCTACGATCATGTTGACAGGTCCAACACCTGCTACAAAAAAAGCTTTAACCAACGCAGGTATGACTGCAAAGGACATTGACCTGTGGGAAATGAATGAAGCTTTTGCAGCTCCAGTTTTAAAATTTCAAAACGATTTTAATATTGATATCGAACATTTAAATGTAAATGGTGGTGCCATTGCAATGGGTCATCCACTTGGAGCTACTGGTTCTATGATTCTAGGAACTTTATTAGACGAATTAGAGCGGCAACAAAAATCTACTGGCTTAGTCACACTTTGTGTAGGAGGAGGGATGGGTGTGAGCACAATAATTGAATTGATATGATCCAATACAAAAAAGACATTGACCACATAGCTGTTCTTAACCTGGATATGAAGGATCGAACAGTCAATATATTTAATCATGAAATTGTAAATGCTTTTGTTCCTGTAGTTGAGCATCTCAAAAAGGAAAAGGAGAAGGGCAAACTGAAAGGAATCATTCTTACCTCTTCTAAAAAGACATTTTTAACCGGAGGGGATCTTGATTATCTAATGCAAAATAATGAGCCAAAAGATATATTTAATTACTCGCAAAAGGTACAAAAGTTTTTTAGGGATTTAGAAAACCCAGGTGTCCCTGTTGTAGCAGCAATTAACGGTTCTGTACTAGGTTCTGGTTTTGAGCTGGCATTGGCTTGTCATAAAAGAATTGTAGTAGATGATCCTAAAATAAAAATTGGTTTACCAGAAGTGAATCTTGGTCTTATGACAGGTGGGGGAGCTTCTATTCGTCTGCTTTGGTTGTTAGGGATTGAAAAGGCTTATGAGGTTTTGACCAGTAAGAAAATTTACAATCCAAAACAAGCTTATGAATGTGGCATAGTGGACGAACTTGTATCTGATGAAGATCAGATGATGGAAGCTGCTAGGCGTTGGATTTTAGAACAAAAGGAGAGCAAGAGAATTTGGGATCTTATCCCAGGTTCTAGCCCAATAGAAAAAAATAATATCAACACCTTGCGATTGGTGCAGCAAATGACTGCAAGGTCGATGAAAGACAATCAAGGTAATTTCCCTGCTTTCTCTGCCATCCTGAATACCTTAGCAGAAGGATTGTATGTTGATTTTGATACTGCATGTAAGATTGAGAGTAGATATTTTGCAGAACTGCTTCAAACCAAGGAGTGCAAAAATATGATGAAGACTTTTTGGTTCGATCTAAATAAGATCAAGAACAATGACATGCGACCAAAAGGTTACGGAAAGTTCAGACCAAAAAAAGTTGGGATAATTGGGGCGGGAAACATGGGCTCAGGTATTGCCATTAGTTGCTTGTTGAATGGTTTGAATGTAGTGATGAAAGATGTTTCCAAGTCTGTAGTATTAATGAGTAAAGAATACATTGGTAATCGATTTTTAGAAATGCTACAGCAAAATAAAATTACAAAGGCTGTGCAAGAATCTGCTTTAGCCAATTTTACTTCAACCGATGATGCCAAAGATTTTAAAGACTGCGACATTGTTATTGAGGCTGTTTTTGAAAATAAAAATGTTAAAGTCAATGTAACGAAAGAAGCGGAAATTTATTTAGATCAATATGCTATTTTGGGAACTAACACAGTTTCAATTTCCATTACTGAATTGGGTGCTCAAACCCAAAGGCCTGAAAATTTTATTGGACTTCACTTTTTTAGTCCAGTAGAGGATGTACCATTGTGTGAGGTAGTGAAAGGGAAATTGACTTCAGACGAAACGGTTGCAAGAGCCTTTGACTTTGTAAAAAAGATAAAGAAAACACCAATCTTAATAAAAGACAACTGGGGGTTTTTTAGTTCTCGTGTTCAAAATACTTTTATTCTAGAAGGTGTTCAAATGCTGCAAGAAGGATACCCTGCAGCCTTAATTGAAAATTTAGCTTATCAAGCTGGAATGAGAAAAGGAGCACTTGCCTTAGCAGATACTCTATCTCTTAATCTAGTACTTAATTACGAACAACAAGCTGCAAAGCATTACGGACCAAAATACATCGCTCATCCTGCCGTGACTCCTTTGAAAATAATGATTGAAGAAGCCAAGCGTCCAGGGAGACCCTCGAAATCTGGCTTTTATGATTACGATTCTCAAAACGCCGAACGTCTCAAACTTTGGGAGAATTTAACCGATCATTTTCCTATGAGTAGAGGAACTGAAGACAATGAAGAATTAAAAGAACGTTTATTGTTTGTACAAGTTCTTGAAGCTTTGTGGGTTTTATATGAAGGTGTTGTGAAATCCGTTCCTGAAGCAAATCTTGGATCTATTTATGGTTGGGGATTTCCTTCATTCAGAGGAGGCGTTATTCAATACATTTGCGATTATGGGAAGGAGGCATTTGTAGCAAAATGCAAACAACTAGAAAAAGTACATGGCCCAAGATTTAAGGTGCCATCTAATATTGACAAAGTCTTAGACGATACACCGAAAGGTAAACTACAGGGCAAAGCATGACAAACTCTTTTTCATTGACTCGGTTTTTTTCAAAGACGAAACCTGCGCCGTGAACCGCCATCTTCCCGCTGTGGATCGCCGTGAAACAAAACCTGCTTTAATAAGAGTTGCACTATAATTATCTGTGCAATTTAATTTTTATCAAATAGAGATTTCATTGATACATTTAATTCACTATCTTTCTATAATGATTAAAAAATTAAAATTACAAGCAGATAAGACTTTTAAAGAAGTCATCAAACATAGACGTCATCTGCACCAGAATCCAGAGCTTTCATTTAAAGAAATACAAACGGGAAAGTACATTGCAAAGACTTTAAAACAGTACGGAATCAAGCATGAAACAGGCTGGGCGGACAATGGTGTAGTAGGATACATCAAAGGCGCAAAAAGTTCTAAAAAAGTAATCGCACTTAGAGCTGATATAGATGCACTGCCAATTCAAGAAATCAATATAGTTCCTTATAAATCAAAAACCCCAGGTGTAATGCATGCCTGCGGCCACGATGTGCATACTTCCTCATTGCTAGGAGTTGCAAAGATTTTAAACGCCTTAAAAAATGAATTTGCTGGAACAATCAAGTTGATTTTTCAACCAGCGGAAGAAATGATGCCAGGAGGGGCTTCTTTATTAATTAAACAAGGGGTACTTAAGAATCCAAAACCTGTGTCGATCATTGGGCAACATGTTCATCCTCCTTTGGATGTGGGCAAAGTTGGATTTAAGGGAGGAATCTATATGGCTTCCGCGGATGAATTGTATATGAATGTTCATGGACGAGGAGGACATGGGGCTTTGCCTCAAGATTGCATTGACCCTATTGTAATCACGGCACAAATTATTACAGCTTTACAACAAGTGGTAAGTAGAAATGCCAATCCTACCATGCCAACCGTTTTGACTTTTGGTAAAATAAATTCTACTGGTGGATCAACTAATGTGATTCCTAATGAAGTAAAACTAATGGGCACATTTCGAACAATGGATGAAAAGTGGCGAAAAGAATCCCATCGTTTAATGAAACGTATGGCGGAGAAAATGGCAAAAGCAATGGGAGGGAAATGTGAGTTTAAAGTTGTCAAAGGATATCCGGTTCTTTATAATGACGAAGCACTGACCTTAAGAACAAAAGATGCAGCAATAGAATTTTTAGGAAAGAAAAAAGTAGTTGATTTGCCCATTCGAATGACAGCAGAAGATTTTGCTTACTATTCGCAGCAGATGCCTGCTTGTTTTTACAGATTGGGTACTGGAAATAAATCAAAGGGAATTACTTCACCAGTTCATACCAATACTTTCAATGTGGATGAAAGTTCTCTACAGTTGAGTATTGGATTAATGAGTTGGCTAGCGATCAAAGAACTTGGGAATTAATTCGTTTGCTTATTTAGTTTTGAAACAATCCAAGGTTTAGTATAAGTAGAGAATTCTGTTCTTAGTGAAACGTAATAAAGACCCGGCTTTAAATCTGTTTTTACTAAAGATATTTTATGAGCCCCAGCATTATAATTTCTATCATGCTCAGGGATGCAAACAAGCGCTCCTTCCTTGTTATGAACAAATACCTGAATTTTTGATTTCAATGGTAAATCGAAAATTAAAGAGTCATCATAAGAATTTGCATTTTGATTCATTGCTGCATGTTGAATTTGCACCCTAGAACTATTTGGCTCAGAAGGAGCAAATGACGTACATGGAGTAACTATTTCTGCAGAGAAAGTAGCACTAGCTAAAACCTCAAAGTCATTTTCTAGGCAGATGGTATCTCCAGCCTCAAATGAAGCATCCGTTGTTACCTCTACAGTTCCTGAGGTAAGTATTTTTTCAGAAGCTTCATATAAGCCGACTGCTGGATTGTCCGTAACTGTATTAACAACAGCACAACCAACAGGAACGGATTTGAAAATGACAGAATAATCTTCAACTTCGCCAGTAGTTGGGGTGTAACAAGCAGAAGTAATGTTAGTGTTGTCAACTATGACACGCATTCGCAGTAAGGTATCTAAGACAGGGCTTGTAGATGAAGTAAAAGTCAAACCTGCATCGTTATTGTTAGAAACAGTACCACACCACAAACTATTAGTAGCAGCTACTTCTTCAGCCGCACTAAAACTTCCATCATTATCATAGTCAATATAAAATTTAGCTCTTTCAAATAAAGTAGGTGTCACACTACAATCTCCTAGACCAATTGTAATATTATAATTAGTATTTACCTCCAAACCAATTGGGGCTTCATTGCAAGTAAGGTCTTGGTATATTTGATTTGTAGAAGTACTTGATGAAAGATTTGAAAGTCCAAAAAATGAAATCCCACCTGCGCCTGCAGCACCGGATGGTAAACAAGATGATGTGGTCGGATCAATTATAATAACATGCCCAACTTGAGTAATAGTAGAACTACCTGAAGCATTGGTTGATGTCAAAGTAACATCATAAGTACCAGCGGTATTGTAAGTGACAGATTCTTTTGCATCTGTAGAACTTGCGGGACTACCACCAGGAAAGGTCCAGGTTCTGGTTGCACCATATTGAGAGATGTCTTTAAATTCAACTGTAGAACCTACACATGCCGCAGTACCGCCAGATGTAAATGCAGCAACAGGTGCTCCCTCAGCATCGCAATTGTGTAAACAAGTTCTTGTATCAATGTGATTGCTAATATCTAATGCTGAGGTAAAAGACCAATCGGAGGTATTGTTGACGGAAGGCGCCATGATGTAACTTGTTCCACTTGCATCATGAAGAGCATCAAAATTATGACCAAGTTCATGTGTTGTCAATACTCTTAATTGCCATGCAGTGGATGAATAATCTTCTAAAATTTGATATTTATTAGTGGTGCAAATAACACCAATATTCGCATAGCCTATAACGTCCGTATTTGTACCATCAGCAAGATCTCTAGTTGTCCAAAACTGTCCAACATCAAATCCAACTGTAAAATTTCCAGCTGTATTTCCCCAAGCTTTAAAATCATTGATGAGTGGATCTACTTGTGTAGAAGTTGTCCAAGGATCAGGTGTTGCTGTTGCCACATATTGTTCAACAATTTTAAATTCTACATTGTCGTCAAATTCGGACCTAAAATCTAATTGAACATTATTCATCACACCTATGTTGTGGTTTTCTACATCCGCCACCGAACTGTTATAAGAAGTGTACATGTCATAATCTGAGGCAATTGCCATTTCAACAATGTAACAGTTGTCTACAAACCTTCTGTTGTGCGTAGATGACTCTTGTACATTTTGTTCATATGCAACTTTCACCTTATCATTAACAGCACAGCGTGTTTTGTTATCTTTGATGACATCTCTTGAGCTGTAAATCACAAAGAGATCTCTATCTGCATTTTTATTAAAATAGCGAAGCGGTTCTATGTAGTATTCTTCATTTTCATATTTTATAATACCATAAATAAAATCTTCATTAATGGTAAGTCTAACGTTCTCCCCAGTTGATTTAACATTGCCTTCAAATGCTTTAGTGTTTGAAGCTTGCTCTCCATTTGTAGTTCTTACTTTGTAATTATAATCGATTAAATTATTTTCAAAAAGATAAATATCCACTTTAAATTGAGATTCAAAACTAAGTGAGAGGTTGTTATTGTAATCCTCAGCAAAGAGATGGTTTTGAATATTATTTACTGGAATTTTGTGGATATGATAATCCAATAGGAATTCATCTAAATTGGATTCTTTAGAATGTACCAAATTGGTGTTAAATGTTCCCTTTTGGGCTAAAACACTTAAAGAAAATAATAAAAATAAAAAGAATGTAAGGATCGATTTATAAGGCATATGGTACTTAATCTTTTAGTATTAGTATCTGTTTCTTTGGTCTTGGAAGGTAATCTTTTCAAGTGTGAGTAACACTCTAGAAGAATATTATTACAATTTCGCCTTGAAATTACTCAAATCTATTGTTATCTTAAAATAAAAAAGGTTTTGATTTTGACTTCTGTAAAAACAATTATTATTTTTTTCTATGTAACCTCAAGGGCTGGGAAGCGTATTAAAAATGTCTGATTATTTAACTAACATGGTCAAAAGAAATAGCTAGTTAATGTGTAAGTGTCAGGAATAGTGCTGTTTTTTAACCAGAATAGAAGCCTTTACCTTGTTTTTATTAAATGGGGTAATTGAAAATTAATAATCAACAACTAAACAATATAATTACATGGCAAAAGTACTGATAGTAGACGATGAAGGGAGCATCAGAAAAACCCTCAGAGAAATTCTGGAATTTGAAAAATACCAGGTCGAGGAAGCTGCTGATGGCTTAGACTGTTTGGTCAAGCTGAAAAAAGGGAAGTACGATGTTATCGTTATGGACATCAAGATGCCTAAAATGGACGGAATGGAAGCTTTAGAAAGAGTACAGCTTCTTGCTCCAGATACTCCAGTAGTAATGATCTCTGGTCATGCAAATATCGATACAGCTGTTGAAGCTGTTAAGATGGGAGCATTTGATTTTATTTCTAAACCACCAGATTTAAATAGATTGTTGATTACCATCAGAAATGCGATGGACAAATCAGCTTTGGTTTCAGAAACCAAAGTCCTAAAAAAGAAAGTAAGTAAAATAAGAAACCAAGTTATCATTGGAGATTCTCAGCCTATCATGGACATCAAGAAAACCATCGATAGAGTTGCTCCAACAGAAGCTAGAGTTTTAATAACAGGAGATAATGGAACCGGTAAAGAATTGGTTGCTAGATGGGTCCATGAAAAAAGTAATAGAAGTGGCGGGCCAATTGTAGAAGTCAACTGTGCAGCAATTCCTTCAGAACTTATTGAGTCAGAATTGTTTGGTCATGAAAAAGGATCTTTTACTGGAGCATACAAGCAAAAGATCGGAAAGTTTGAATTGGCAAATGGTGGAACAATATTTTTGGATGAAATCGGTGACATGAGCTTAAATGCTCAAGCGAAGGTGCTTAGAGCTTTGCAAGAAAGTAGAATAACTAGGGTTGGAGGAGATAAGGAAATATCTGTTGATGTAAGAGTATGTGCTGCAACAAATAAGGACCTTCAATTAGAAATAAAGAAAGGAAACTTTAGAGAAGATTTATACTACAGATTGGCTGTTATACTGATTCATGTTCCGCCTTTGAATGATAGAAAAGATGATATTCCTCAATTGGTAGATCATTTCAATAAATTGATTTGTTCGGAATATGGTGTAGCTCCTAAGATAATCGAACCTGCTGCTGTAATAGCGCTTCAATCTGTTGGGTGGGCTGGAAATATTAGAGAACTCAGAAATGTGGTAGAAAGGCTTATAATCTTGAGTCAAGATAAGATCACAGAAAAGGATGTGATGAGCTTTGTCGTTCCTAGTAGTATGAGTAATAACTCAAAGTTTAAAGACATATTTAGTAAATTTAAAAATGTAGATGAATTACATAAATTTATAGAGAAAGAATTTGAAAAATTTCAACTTCCGGGCTAAGAATCATTGAATTACAATTAGACCACTCTAAAAAACAAACTTAGGTGCCTGTTATTTATTTAGCAGGCATTTTTTATATAATGCTTACATTTACGGAATAATTAATAAAAATATAAAAATGAGCGAAGATTTAAAGTCATCATCAGAAGGTAATGTTAAAATGGTAAAAAGTGATGAACATGGAAAAATGATGAAGCAATGGACCAAGATAAAGGGTGAAAATGCCTGGACCATGTTTAAGGTTATTGCAGAATTTGTTGACTCTTTTGAGGTAATGAATAAAATTGGTCCATGCATCTCTATTTTTGGTTCTGCTAGAACAAAGCCAGAAGATCCTTACTATAAAATGGCTGAAGATGTAGCAAAAAGAATGGTAGAGGAAGGCTATGGTGTCATCACCGGTGGAGGTCCTGGTATTATGGAAGCAGGAAATAAAGGAGCGACTGAGGCGAATGGTGTTTCTGTAGGGCTTAATATTGACCTGCCTTTTGAACAATCACATAATGCCTATATCCACCCTTCTTTTAATTTGGACCACAGGTACTTTTTTGTAAGAAAGGTAATGTTTGTCAAATATGCACAAGCTTTTGTTGTTATGCCTGGAGGTTTTGGTACAATGGATGAACTTTTTGAGGTTCTAACATTAATTCAAACCAAAAAAATTACAAAAGTTCCTGTCATATTAGTTGGTTCTTCATTTTGGGGTGGCTTAAAAGAATGGATCGTAAAAACCATGCTTGAAAAAGCGCATAACATAAGTGAAGATGATTTGGATTTAATTCCGGTTGTCGATACAGTTGATGAGGTTGCTGATATTATCAGCCAATTTTATGACCCATCAGGAAAGAACAATCTTTCTCCAAATTTTGAATTGTAAAATCGACATTATATCAACCAAAAGAGAAGGCGCAATTTATTGCGCCTTCTCTTTTGGTTGATATAAACTTCGTCATATTAATGATCAAAACTGCTGCCCCGTTCCAGTTTCTATACTCGTATCGTCTCTATTGGTCGATTTCTTGCTGCTATGCTGATCATAAAATTGCCATGCAATTCCAAATCTAAATGCTGCTTCCTTTTGCGGATAATAGGGGGTTTGATAATAAGTTTCCTTACTAAAATATGAAGTCAAATTGTCCATCTTAAAAAAGAATCGGAAGGTCTGAACTTTGAAGGTAAGGTGTGCATCAATAGCTGGATAGAAATCAACCTCTCTTTTATTTTGAATATAAAATTCACTAAGCAAGGGAAAGAATTCATTCGCATAGTAAGTATCGTTAATTCTAAAATCTAGTCCCAATCTGGTAAGTAATACTTTTTTAAATAGCTTTCCTTGTATCCCAATGCTGTGTTTTGAAGACCAACGAGGCAGTCTCAGGATGGCATCATTCGTTGATTGTTGAACTATTAAAGAATTTTCCATTCTTAGAATACCTACTTCTAAATCTTTCTTGACCTTTACCTGTAAAAGGTTAATAGGGGAACCAAGCTGCTGGGCTGATCTAGTCTCGTCAAAGTATAAATAATTGTCCAATAAGAAATAGGACAATTGGGCATTTAATTTGAAAGAGGGTAGGGCATAAGTGAATCTCAATTCTGATTCAAATGGTTTTTGAAATTCGTTTGACCAAAATTCTGCTTGGGATAAATATAATTCTTGATAGACCAATTCTGGGGAATAACGCTGCTGGATCAAGGTAGCAGAAATGGTCCCAAATTTTTTGAGGTCCAAGCCCAAATTTGCATTTAAGCGATAGTCTCCTATGTTTTCTAACAAACCAATTTGACCAAAAGCGTCCAATTCAATTAAATCTAGGAGTTTGGTTTTTAATACACCTTCTGCAAATAAATTTTGAACCGTAGAGTCTGAAAATTCTTGTTCAATTTTATTATATACATGTCTCAGTCCTAGTTCAAATTTGGATTTTTCTTCTGCTTTGTCTTGTGATGCTGTTGACAAGCTCAAATAATTTTCTAAAGCTTTAGTTTTGAGAAAAAGACGTATCCCTCTTTCGTCAGCATAAAAATTATCATAGTAATCCAAGCTTGGATTTTCATCAGAAAACTTATAAGTATTATAGGCATAGGCTATACTATGACCAATTTTAAAATTTCTTTTTACTTGCTCCTCTTCATTGGATCTGATAAAATCATAATACTGATTGTATTTTATTTCTCTCAAAGCATACCTTGTTTTTGCTTCGGTATCGGATAGCAAGACAGGAACAGAATATTGATCCTCCAAGGTGTCGGCAGCTGCTATGGCAGAAAAAACTAATGGATCGTCTTGCACAATGCCTCCATGATTTATTGCTTGGATTTCATTGTGGGCATAAGTTAAAAAAGATGCATACTTTTTATCTTCTGGTTCGTAGCCTAGTCCCAGCAATAGGTTTGTATTTTTATTCGATTGGTAAGGGAAGAAAGCATTGCTGTTTAAAGCTAGATCTGTATCGTCTAGCGAATGTATCACTCTTTGATGAGCAACAGTAAGCTGAATGCCATTGTCAAAACTTCTTCCTATGGCTCCTTTGAATATGTGATCGTTTTGTTCATTGCCTTGGCTATAATACAAATCTGTAAAAGCTCGCTGAGCTTTATAGAATTTTACATCCTCCACATTTTTGATGTAAATATCATAATGATCAAAACCAATTAAGGTGCCCATTTTTGGTTTTATAGAAAAAATAAGATCTTCTGTTGCGGAACCTAAATGCCCCAAACTGGCATGATTGTCAATCCTGTTTCTAGAAGGATCAAATTGATAAAAAGATTCATTTATCAAAGTATCAGAAAACTTTTGTAATGCTTCGGGATATTGAGCATTATATTGAAAAATGGCTAGAGAGTCTTCTTTGAAAAGATTGTTTTTTCTTTTACGCTTGAGAGGATTTTTTTTGGCGATTGACGAATCTTGCTTGAGTAGATCTTTTTTTACCAATAGACTGTCCTGCTGGAGAACATCCTCTTTTGATCTTTTATCAATTATCAAACTATCTTTTTCCTGAGCATGGCTTAAGCTAATGCCGCAAAAGGCTAAAAGAAAAAATAAGATTGTTGATTTGAATGAAAGGAAGAAAGGAACGGCAGCCTTAGTAGGATACAATGTAACTTGTGAAGTACTGTTGATAAGATCTGACATTTAAAACAAAAGTATCTTTGATTGCATTAATCTAATGAATCAAAGATACTTTTTATCGGAGAATCGTTGGTTTTAATTAACTAAATTATAATAATTAAAGTTGGAGCCTATATATTTAATAAACCAAAAGTATAAATTAACCTTTTAGTATTTGTAAAAATGTATTGAAATTGTTTATGTGGTTATTTGTCTATAATAATCTAGAAAAAGTTATAACCAAATACACGAATAAACATATAACCAGTTTGTAATAAGCAAATTTGAAGGTACTGTTGTTATTATTTATGTTTGGTATACTAGCTATATAGTTGCCTTAAAGTTTTATAAATTTTCTATTCGAATGGCCTTCAAGGTTGAGGATGTACATACCAGCCACTATGCTTTGTGGAAGACTTATATTAATAGTGCTTCCCTGTGATGAAACGATTTTAGAAAAAACAATCGATCCATTCAAATTAAGGACGTTTATCTCTAAAGGATCTTTAGCAGGATTTGCGATTTCTATTTGAATTAAATCATGCACAGGATTAGGCGATAATTTAAAGGAATTACTTTCTGCAAGATCATCAGTTCCTACCGTTGTACACATATTGACCCTTTCTTCACTACAAGCTGCATCCACAGCTTCAAATACGAATAAGCCTTCTTGCATATCAGCAACCAAAATATTGCCTGAAGGCAAAAAAGGATAAACACCCCAAGCGCCTTTGTAATTATTATTATCGGGCTCATTTGAAGTATCATACCAATGTGTTCTTACAGGATTTGATGGATCAGAGATGTCGTAAATTTGTAAACCATCATAGTAATAAGAAACATACAGCATGTCACAAGCAACAACTTGATTGTGTGCAATGCTTGTATTTGCATTATTACCTGCATCAAAAAATCCTTCTATCTTAATGTCAGAAGGATCTTCTACATTTAAAGTCTTCATATCTGTCCCCCAAGTTTCATCAGCCATGTAGTAATGTGTTCCAGCATTGTTCAACCATCCGGAGTGATTGTATCCTTGTTGTGGGTAGGAAGTCAAAGTTCCTAGGACCTTCGGGTTATTTGTGTCACTAAAATCAGCGATCATAAATCCACCTGGGCCTAAATTCATATAAGCAATATTATCTCTAATATAAGCATCGTGTACTTGTTGAAAGTCAACGGATCCTATTTCATTATATCTTCCCATTAATGTAGGATTGGTTGGATCACTCAAATCATAAATACGCATGGCATCATAACTTGCAGGGCCACCTCCTGCAATCAAAGTATATAATCTTTTGTTAGCTTCATCAATAAAAATATTATGAGATCTTCTCAATAAATTATTAGAGTCATAAACAACATCAATTGAATTTGGAAGGCCAGAGAGATCTACAATTTGTAAAGTACTCGCCCCTTCATCACAAACGATGTATAAATAACAACCCATATCATGGTAATCTCTATGAATAATATTAGAACCAGTATCTGCGCCCTCAACCAAAAATAACTCTTCAGGATTGCGAGGATCCGTTACGTCAATTATATGTGTACCATCAGTGCTCCCAAGAATTGCGTATTCTTTTCCTCCAGCTGCATATCCCCAAATTTCATTATAAGCATTATCATAGAGGGAAGAACCAACGATACTATTGTCGGACCACTGTCCTAGTAAGGTTGCTTCTGACTGAGCCTGAACAAGACCTGATATTAATCCTGCAACAAGAAGTAAAAATAATCTCATAATAATTTAATTTTTTTATTCAATGAGTAATATACCAATATTTCGTTTTAGTAATAGTCGCGAACTTAGCAAAGCTTAGGCCAGTACTTCAGGGGCCATCCCCATGTTGGAAAAGCCACCATCGTGGTATAAATTCTGCATGGTAATCATACGGCTTAGTTCTGAAAACATAAAAATAGTGTAGTCGGCACAAGACTCAGCTGAAGCATTGCCTAGGGGCGACATCTTATCTGCATAGTCAAAAAATTCTTGAAAACCTTTAATGCCAGAACCAGCCGTTGTCATGGTAGGAGACTGTGAAATAGTATTAACCCTAACATGATTCTTTTTGCCGAAATGATATCCAAAACTTCTAGCAAAAGATTCTAAAAGTGATTTTGATTCTGCCATCTCTCCATAATCTGGAAATACTCTTTGAGAGGCGATATAAGTCAAGGCTACAATCGAACCCCAATCAGTCATGGCGTCTTTTTTATATAATACTTGCATCACCTTGTGAAAGGAAATAGCAGAAATGTCAAAGGTCTTTTGCATCCAATCATACTTAACATCTGCATAAGCTCTTTTCTTTCTGACATTTAAAGACATACCTATGGAGTGCAATACGAAATCAAGTTTGCCTCCTAAGATTTCCATGGATTGGTCAAATAGATTTTCTAAGTCTTCTACACTTGTTGCATCGGCAGCTATGACTTGTGCACCAAGACGCTCTCCAATCTTTTGGATCTCACCCATTCTTAAGGCTACAGGAGCATTTGTCAAAACGATACTTGCACCTTCTTCAATGCATCTTTCTGCAATTTTTGTTGCAATAGAATTGCCATCTAAAGCTCCGAATATCACACCACGTTTCCCTTTTAATAATTGGTTGGCCATATCCCTTTTTGATTTTTAATTATTTAGAAATTATACGGTTTGTTTTTTTGTAATTATTAAGACTTACATTCCTAAAAGCTCTCTTGCATTCCCAAGTGCTGATTCAGAAGGTGGCTTTTTACTAAGCATGGTTGCCAGCTCTTTTATTCTTTCTTTTTCAGAAAGTAATCTCACACTAGTCTTTGTCTTTCCACCTTCGTCATTCTTGTAAACGAATAAGTGTGTATCTGCATGAGAGGCTACTTGCGGAGAATGAGTGATTGTTATCACCTGATGTTTGCTGGATAATTTTTTGATAATGCCACCCATCTTTAAGGCGACATCTCCTGAGATTCCAGTATCTATTTCGTCGAAGATCAACGTTGGCAAATCCATGTTACCTGCAACAATAGATTTAGTGCAAAGATTTAACCTAGAAAGCTCTCCACCAGAAGCCACATCTTTTAATGGTAAAAATTTACCTCCCTTGTTAGCCTTAAATAAAAATTCAATTTTATCTTGACCTGTAGCTGTTAGTTTTTCTGACTCTTGTATATCAACTTGCAGCGCCGCATTTTGCATGCCTAATTCTCCCAAAAGTTTGATAACCTTCTTTTCAAACTTAGGCGCTTGAGCTTTTCTATTTTTAGAAAGTTCTAGAGCAATCTTTTCCAATTGCGCCTTTTGCTTTTCTATTTCTTTTTCCTTTGCTAAAATAGCCTCCGATAAATCCCCAAAGCCTCCCAATTGTGCTGAAAAATTTTGCTGGATGTTTATCAATTCTGCCACAGACTTGACATGGTGTTTGTTTTGCAAGCGATAGATCAAATCCAAACGATGTTCTAATTCGGAAATTCTTTTCGGTTCAAAAGTAAATTCATCCGTCTTGTCTGCACAAGTAGTAGCTGCATCCTCTAATTCGTAAACACTATTATTGATTTGCCCATGAACTCTTTTGAGGTCCTCATCCATTTCTTTGTAAGGATCCAAAGCATTGCTAAGAGTTTTTAATTGGCTCAAGATGGAATTTTCATTTTCTAAAAGAAGGGTTGTTGCCATATTAATGGCTCCTTTGATGTCTTCAGAACTTTGATTTTTCTTTAGTTCTTCTTCCATCTTGTCCTGCTCTCCAGATACCAAATTTGCTTCTTCCAATTCTTGCAATTGAAAACTAATAAAATCAGATTCCTTGCTTGCAGAGCTATTTCTTTCTATGAGTTCTTTTAATTCCTGAATGTTCTTTCGGTAGCCTTCAAAAACTTTATAATAGTCTGACCTTTTATTTCCATTATTTGCCAAAGCATCAATAAGATCTAATTGAAAGACATCTGTATGGATACTCAAGTTGTCAAATTGTTGGTGCATGTCTATCAACCTGCTACACAATTCTTGGAGGGTTTTGAGATTAGTTGGCGTATCATTGATAAAGGCTCTTGATTTGCCAGAAGGAGCTATTTCCCTTCTTATGATTACTTCATCATCATAATCCAAGTCATGTTTGATGAAAAAAGATTTCAATCTCTTAGTCTTTGTAGAAAAATGTGCCTCTACGATGCACTTCTTTTCATCATTGAGCAAACTCTTTGTATCGGCTCGTTTTCCCATGATTAGGCCCATGGCTCCCAATAAAATGGATTTTCCGGCACCTGTTTCACCAGTGATGATGCTTAAGCCGTCTGAGAACGTAATGTCAAGGCTTTCAATGATGGCGTAATTCTGTATAGATAGTGTTGTGAGCATAACTTATTTAATAGCCCAAAGGTAAAGAAAAAGACTGTAAGGAAAGGCCTGTTTATGAAGCTTTAAAAGCTTCTTAAACATCAATTCTCAAAATTCAATACCCTGATAAGTTCTATTCAAAATTTAATTCAAAATTCCTATATCTTTAGGCTATAACAGTCCCTTTTCTTATGTATTTCAAGTCTCTTGTTTTATGCTTACTTTTTTGCTTTTGCAATCTAGCTGCTATGCAGGGACAAAGTTTTAAGACTTTAGAGCTTTTAAGAGATTCTACAGATCAAGCCTTGAATCTTAGATTGGAATCTGTTTCTTTTGTTAAGAATAATGAATTCAACTCAGATTTCACAGCCGGGTTCACTGGGATTGGCTTTTCGCTAAAGCCAAGTTTGGAATATTGGGCATCCCGAAGCACTAGAATTAATACAGGAGTTTTTCTTTTGAAATATAGTGGACAAGATAAATTCTTTAGGACAATCCCGATTTTTACTGTTCAGCAAAAATTAGGACAGAACTTAGACTTAGTTTTAGGATCCATCTATGGCAATTTGAATCATGAGCTTGATGAGCCCTTATACAGAATAGATCATTTCTATCAAGATAATGTCGAATATGGCTTGCAACTATTGTATCAAAAGCCTAAAATTAAAACGGACCTTTGGCTGGCTTGGAATGAATTTATTTTGAATGGTGATTCTTTTCAAGAGCAATTTACTGCAGGGGTGAATTTGAATTTGGCTCTATGGGAGAAAAACAAGTTAACGCTTAGTCTTCCTTTTCAATTTATGTTTTTTCATTATGGTGGTGAAATAGATACCTCCCCAGATCCAGTATTGTCTATTATAAATTCAAAAATTGGTTTGCTGTTGAACTATGTAATTAAAGATAAGACCAGCTTTTGCTTTGATCCGGCTTTATATGTTTACAATGGATTTAATCCGCCCGTCTCAGGTGTTCATGCTCAAGCCTTTGATAAAGGGCTGGCACTTTATCTAAAAGCTCATTTACAGCACAAAAATTTAAAACTAAGTTTTGCATATTGGAAAGCAAATCAATTTATTGCTCCTAGAGGAGAATACCTACTTCTCTCAGTTGGAGAATTAGGAAGTGGCGTTTCATCTTTCTGTAAATCTTTTATGAATGCTGGCTTTAACATTCATAGGGCTATCAAGAAATCAATCCGCTTAGAATTTGATGCTAGGGGATACTATGACCTAGAGAATCAAAAATTTTCCCATGCCCTAGGTCTTTACTTTTTCATCAACGAACTCTTTCCAGTGAAGCAATTTTAAAAGGAATCCACCCAAACATTTTGTTTTAATTGAATCCAAATTGTTTCTAGTATGTTCCTTTGGCCTTAGTCAAGAAAGCTATAAAATGACGAGGCGGGGAGGCCGTGCAAAGCTAAAGTGTTTGAGCCTACCAAGAAAAAATAAAAATCGACTTCAATACATACTCAAGTAGGCCAAAAATAATAGAATAACATCAAGGCGAGTTTTTAGCTTGTGGGTTAGCCTCGAGATCATTTTAAGCTTTGTTGGGTAAAGCCTTGAATTTTTGTTACTTTTTTTTCAAGAAAAAAGTAAACCCATTAACTTGATTATTCTCAACCTTCTTCAAAATACTCAACAATTCCAGCCTTTTCTGGTTACCTATTCAACAAAATGAAAAAACTTTTCACCCCCAGGCGTCTTTTTCAAGACGAGACGCATATTATAGGTAGACAAGACAAAATTGAAAGAAAGCGAATCAAATATTGACCTTATTAATGAAGCAATGCTGGGAAATCAGCAAGCTTGCAGGGCTTTATACGACAAGTATAAATCACAGCTTTTTATAATATGTCTTCGTTATGCGCTGGATCGTAGCCAAGCACAAGACTTTTTACAAGAATCTTTTATCAAGATTTTTAAAAATCTTGATAGCTATGATGGATCAAAAGGTGCCTTTGAATTTTGGACTGGTAGGATAACTATAAATGTTTGTTTGGCTTACGCAAGAAAAAAAACAATGTATCCAGTGAACCTACAAAGTATCGAAGAAACCATTTCAACAGATAATTCTGTTTTAGCAAGTTTATCATTGCAAGACATGCTTAAAGTTATACAAAGTCTTCCCTATGGTTATCGAACTGTTTTTAATTTATATGTTATTGATGGTTTTTCCCATAGGGAAATTGGACAGCAATTAAAGATTTCAGAAAGTACTTCAAAGTCGCAGTTAGCCAAAGCAAGAAAGTTGTTGCAAAAAAAAATATTAATTAACAAAAAAGTACGTCTCGAAAATCATGGATAGATTTGATGACATATGGAAAAATCGCTTCAATGAAAAGCAGGTTCCCGCAGAAGACTGGGCCATGCCAGATGAGGTAGTTTGGGATAATATCGCAGTAGGAATTGCAGGAAAGAGGAAACGAAGATCTTTATTCTTTTGGCTGCCTTTTGTTGGCGGAGGAATGGTTTTATTGGTTCTCGGGTTTTTAGTAGTTCAGAATACAGCAGGACCTTTAGATAATCTTTTGCAAGACCACATAGATTCAAATGTATCCGGCAAAGTGGAAAGTGTTGATTCAAAATCAAATCCTATTGTTTTTGGTTCTATTGAATCCGCAAAACAGCAGTCACCAGATCTCGAAAAAATAAATATTTCGGAATCAAAAGTTATTCAAGCAAATTTGTCAGTTGTTAATAAAAAAGGCCTTGAATTTAAGAAGGCATCATCAGAGCTAAATAGTCAGTCTCGAAAAACAAAAAACATCGATAGGGAAGAACAGGATATTATTCAGAAAGACAAGTTTGCAAACTCAGATGATTCCTTCATTTCCTTTGCCAATGAAAATAATTCTAATTTAGTTATAGAACAAAAAATATCAGATACCATTGATCTTGAAAAGAAAATAACTGTTCCAAGCAATAACAGAGAAATAAGGGTTTTAAATAAGGTTGATTTTTTGCCAAACCTAAATATTGAAAAATTTAATAAAGGGAAGTTTGTGTTGGACATCAATTTCCATAATATTTTGAGACAGTCTGGCATTCAAAGCATTAAGAATAAGGAACTATGGAGTATAGCAGCAAATGGTGGAGTGGTTTATTGGCAAAACAGAATCAGTGATCAATACCAATCAGACTTAAGCCCTTTTGATTTTAATTATTCAAACAACTTTGGTTTTTTATTCGATTTGAATCTTGAAAGAAAACTAAATTCTAAGCTCTCATTTGGTTTAGGTTTGTCCTACGAAACAGTGATAACTACTAGTGGCCATAACTCAGAAATTAGTTATAACAAGTCTGCTGAGCTTGTGCCTGCGCATAATGCTTATGAACTTAATTTGGCTACTCCTTATGGGTTGAATCAGGCCAATTTTCTATTATTTAGAAATACAGAAGTTTCTGATGAAGAACTAGATTTAGTTGTTGATTTTGAGTCAAAACACAGCATACAAAATTTATCCTTGCCGCTAAGTATGACTTATCATGCAGTTGATGCAAAACGATTGAAAGTTGGTTTTTCATTAGGTTTGGGAGTAAATTATTTGTTAGATATTAAAAACGAAATTAGTCTTATTGATACTCACCATTCTTCTATAGAACATGTAGTCGGGGATAAGGATCAATTTGTCTCTCCTGAAATTAGTAAATGGCACTTTGATATTAGGCCCCAAATTAAATTTGAGTATTCTTTAAAACATAATACAAGATTATCCCTTCACTACCGTTGGATTCGAGGCCTCAATCCAATTTTTGAAATGGATAAATACAGTACAAGTGTAGACCGACATCAACTTACTTTAGGATTCAAACAGTACATTTTTTAATTATTAGCTAGATAATAAATCAACACTAATAAATGACAATTAGGCATAGAAGAGCACTTCTATTATATCATTTATGGTTGAAGATGTCACTTTAGATTTTGAAAAGAATTCTTCAAAATCAAGGCAAAAAACACAGCAATAGCCTTAGCTATTGCGAGTATTTTTAACGCAGATCTTGATGAATTCTGTCGAAATATTTGTGACATTCTCAAACAAGAATGGTATGAGCCACCGATTTAACTAAAATTAAAAATCAAAAACATGCAAAAAGTATTTTACACATTAATTCTTTGTTTAACTTTTTTTGTTGCTCAAAGCCAAACAACAGTCGTCGACATTATTGTCAATAGTAATGACCACAATACATTAGAAGCAGCAGTTATTGCAGCTGGACTTGCCGATGATTTAAGTACAGCAGGGCCGTTTACTGTATTTGCTCCAACAGATGCGGCCTTTGCTGCTTTACCAGCAGGAACAATACAAACTTTGCTAGCAGATCCAATGGGTGAGCTTGCGCAAATATTGTTGTACCATGTTGTAGGAGCAACAGTACTCAGCACAGATCTTTCTGATGGAATGACTGCACCTACCTTAAATGGAGCAAATGTAGCAGTTACAATTAATGCGGATGGTGTGTTTATCAACGATGCTAAAGTTATAGTTGCAGATATTCCAGCTGACAATGGGGTAGTACATGTACTTGATGCTGTCATCTTACCTCCAGATCCATTACCAGAAACTGTAGTGGATATCATTGTTAATAGTGATGTTCATACAACACTAGAAGCTGCTGTTATCGCAGCTGAGCTTGCAGATGATTTGAGTGGAGATGGCCCATTTACAGTATTTGCACCAACAGATGATGCTTTTGCAGCTTTGCCTGCAGGAACAGTGGAAACTTTATTGATGGATCCAAAAGGAGACTTGGCTCAAATTCTATTGTACCACGTTGTTTCTGGAAACGTACTTAGTACAGACTTAAGTGATGGCATGACCGCTACGACTTTGCAAGGAACAGATGTAACAGTTAGCATAAATGGAGACGGTGTTTTTATCAATGACGCAAAAGTAATTGTAGCTGATATTATGGCTGAGAATGGGGTAGTACATGTTTTAGACGCAGTGATCTTGCCAGCAGAACCATT
>CALIIW010000097.1 GCA_938018185.1 uncultured Saprospiraceae bacterium | reverse complement strand
CATAATTCAATGCGGGTGATGTTCCTGACCGAATTAATTGTTGCGAAAAATATTTTCCAGAGTAATGTGAAGGAAACCTTTCTGATAGGTTAAGAATGGACACGGAAAACTTTATCAGTCTTTCCTGAAGTTTAGTAAATTTCATTGCTTTAAGTTTTAGTAATACAAAAGTAGTGAAATCTGATAAACCGATAATCTGATAAATTCTAATTTTTAAAAAATTTATCAGATTATTAAATTTTTGAACTTATCAGATTATCAGATTAAAACAATAGGATTATCAGATTTTAAAAAAAAAACCTCCCCATTCTCGCAGCGCCCCCCGCCTTCCTCGCATAATACATACGAAAGCGGCCGCCATTATTAATCGTATATTTAATTAACATGAAAAATATAAACCTCCTCTTATTAGCTTTTATTCTAATATTTTCTGCCTGCAGGAAAGAAGAAATCATCTTAGATGATCCCGTTATCACTCAAAGTCCACCAACCGTTGTGGATGGAGCCTTTTTTAGTGGGAAAGTCGTAGACATTGATGGATTGGCTGTTGCGACCAAAATAGAAGTCTATCAAAACGATGGAATGGTTGGAACGGTGAGTTCGGACCTAGATGGAAATTATAACACACAAAACTTAGTTCTCCTAGAAGGTAAAGACGTGACCTTTGCCATTGAAAACGAAAATTATGCAAATAAATACAAAAGGATAAAGACCCAACAAACTATCAATGAAAACCAAGATATTCGTCTGATAAACAAAAGTGCAAACCCCCTTGGACCGGACAACCCACTTTTTAATCCAGGTAGTGCAGACCTTGTGAAAGTCTTTGGAACCTTTACAGATAAACATGGAGATCCTATCCAGAATGCAGACGCCTTGATACTTTATGACATTACGATCCCAGGATCCGAGCCGAAAATATTTTACGGCTTGTTTGACAAAACAGATGATGATGGCTATTTCGAATTTTTGGTACCAAACGATAAAGAATTATTTTTCTATAGCACACCCGATAGAGATAATGTAGGTCCTTTTTGCTTTACGACAATAAGTCAAGAAGAAGCATTTGATGTCATATCACCTTTGATCGGTTTTGACGAATTAGGAATTCTCAGCGAGGATACAGAAGTATTTGAAAAAGAAAACCTTTTTATAAGGCAAGAAGATTTTACCGTGCATGGTGATTTGCTAAGCTGTGATGGTGTACCAGTAAATGATGGGAAAGTGAGCTTGGAGGTGAAATATTGGAGCAACGGAGTGCAAAGAACCCAGGTGTTCGAAACAGAGGAGTTTGATGAAAATGGAGAATATTGGTTTGATTTCTCTATATGTAGTGATCTTTTTGATTTGAAAATTGTTGGGGAAACGGCAGATGGATATTTTGTAAGTATTTCAATAAACGATGTCATTGGAGATGGAATGCATCTTGCCCCTCTAAAAGCCTGCGATGAAAATAATGGATCCTTATATTTAAGAAGTACCATGGAGCTTGCCATAGGCAATGATTATTTCTTTCAAGAAATCGTCTTTGTACACCAAGCCTTGGGGCAGCAAAACAACTTTTCTGTGGTAGGCTCAAATTCAGAAACGGGTTTTGTTTTGTTAGACATACAAAACCTAAAGGAAGGTGAAAATCCTATCCGACAATTTGTAGTGGATTACCTAGATAACAATCCAGAAGCTTTTTCTTTCAATGCACCTTCTGGAGAATTGATCGCAACTGTAACAAGCATTCAGAATGGAATCATAGATGGCTACATCGAAGGCATCGTCATGACCAGCGGCTTGGGAGAACAAACAATAAATGCAAAATTTGAAATAAAATACGAATAATCGAATAATCGAATAATCGAATAATCTAACATTAAGAAGCACAAGCGCATGCCCTTGTGCTACGTAAAGATGTGAAAGATGTATTCGAACAAGAGACAAATAAAACGACAAATTGAAAATTCAACTAGCTTAAGTGCAAGAAGAAAAACAAATAATAAAACAATGCCTTAAAAATGATAGAGCGGCTCAAAAGCTGCTCTATCAAACGCATAAAGATAGATTGATGTCTGTCATTTATCGTTATGCCAATGACATTGGATTGGCACAAGATCTTTTGCAAGAAACCTTTATCAAAATATTTGCAAACCTAAAAAGTTTTGATCTAGAAAAAGGAACTTTCAAAAGTTGGTCAAGCCGCATTGCAGTCAACGAATATTTGCAACACAAACGAAAACGAAATGAATTAACTTTTGAGGAAAATTTGCCCGAGCTTATCAGTGATTCTGAATCTACCATGATTGCAAAACTCACGGTAGAAGAACTTAAAGTTATTATAGAGAAGATGCCCGAAAAACATAGAATGATTTTAAACCTCTTTTATTTTGAATCCTATTCTCATGAGGAAATTTCAAAACTACTTGGCATAAAAAAATCCAGCTCCAGGGCACAACTCTCTAGAGCAAAAAAAGTATTGGAATCCATTTGGTATAAATTAAATTTGTCTGCGAGCCTATGAAAAATAATGATAAAATAAAAGCAGCCTTAAATAAAGATGTTCCAACTTGGGATGAGAACGCACTTTGGGATAAAATAGAAAATCAACTTCCGGAAGAAAAGAAAAATAGGAAAGGAATTTGGATGTTGTTTTTTGGGCTGTTGGTTTTACTTGGTGGATGGGGGATTGGAGCATTCGAACATTCGAACATTCAAACAGGCGAAGAGGCGAAGGGGAGAGCATTCGAACAATCAAACATTCAAACAGGCGAACAGGTGAAGGGTGCATCAGGGCTTGCCCGTGATCTTGCAGATACCAATGTACCATTAGATGCATCAGGGCCTGCCCGTGATCTTGCAGATACCAATGTACCATTAGATGCATCAGGGCTTGCCCGTGAATATTCCGATACCAATGTAGCAATAGATACATCAGGGCGTGCCCGTGATCTTGCAGATACCAATGTACCTTTAGATGCATTAGGGCCCTCTCTTTCGCCTAAAGCTTCAGCGGGCAAGCATGCCCTGATGCTACATGAAAAGATTGCTGCCGATTCAGAGAATTCCGATCCAATAAATAAGGTGACTAATCTTACCAAAGCACAGAATGCCATCAAAATCACAACAGGCATTTTCAACACAAGTAGAAGTCTCAGCTCCACAACAGATACGGAATGGATAGATGCAAAGCAGCAAACAGAAAGTCTACACGAGAGTATGGATTATCAGATCGCTTATGAAAAAAGAATTTTAAGGAATCTATATCTTTCTGCAGGTGTAGGATTTAGACAGAGCATTGAGATCTCAACTTTTAGAGACTCCTTGGTGAATGATCGGATGATAGATAGCGACTCTGCAATCATTGTCAATACTTTGACAGGGAGCCATTATTTTAGCGGGAAAATAGAAGAAAAGACCACGCAAGGTAGAACGACCATAACACCAAATAAATACCGAAGATTGTACCTGCCGCTAAGGCTTGCATACCAAGTTCAAAAGAATAAATCTAGCCTCCAATTTGGAATAGGCCTAAACATAGAACTCCTTTCAAACTTCAAAGGCGCCGCGCTTGATTTTGACATGCAGCGCACTAAAGACACTGAGCAGATCGCCAGCATCTACAAAAATAAAGTTGAAATCTCCGAATTGTCTTTTGACCTGAGCTACGCCTATGCGCTAAATAAAAAGCTGAACCTGGTAGCAGGACTCGGCTACCTGCACGGCATAAAAAATCACTTGAATCATGATGCCTATAATCTGAAGTATCGGCATCTGGGATTGCGACTCGGTGTAAGCTGTCTGTACTAGGATTTTTAGGATTCTATCTTTCTATTGTGCCTATTGTGAAACCCTATTGTGTCTATTGTGGTAAAAAAAAATATGCACTCTTATATGCTTTCACTGGCACGAATCAATCTCCACCAAAAACTCCGTCCCCAACAGCACCTCAAATCCCCCCTCCAAACAAACCGTGTCCTTCGCAGAAAAAGTAAGGTCCTGATCTTCGCCCCCAGCATTCGCGGAAAGCAAAACACCATCTGACTTAAAATGTCCCGAGGAAAGTCCAGCAGTACCTAAGTCCAAAGTACTCGGGCAGGTAGAGCCCTTGCCAAGAAAATAATCTCGTGCCACGACGATGCTCACACTTTTATGAAAATAACGATCCACGCCTTGAGCATCCGTTTGGGCAATAGAAGTATTATTGTTAAAAGGATGCATGATTGAAAAGAACATATATTTATAGTCGGGACTGAAAGTCATTCCAGTAGATTCAGAACCAGAGGGTGTGCGGGCAAATATTTTTACACAAGGATTTGATTGGGTATGACAAGAAGAAACCAGCCAAATGTGATTGTCCTCGCCGTCTTGCTGCACCCAGAGATTTGCCGCATCATCAAAGGCTAAGTTGTCATTGCCTCTGCCCCAATCGGCGGTGGATGTTCCTCCTGCATGAGGCACCTGATACGTCGCCCCAACCCCGCCTACAAATATTTCAAAGTTCGAAACGGTCGTTCCGCTGATGGGGTCAGAATCGGTAAAGCGATATACGCAATTTTCATTTTTTACCGCAAGGTAAACCAATCCATTCAAAGGATTAATCTCCACATCTTCGACCCCAGCAAAAACAGTCGCGCCTACCGTGTTACATTGGTTTAAAGTTGAATTTTGATCTGCCGGCGTATCATTTTGCAAAAGGATCCATTCGCCAGAACCATTTTTAGAACCTTTGTAGACATACAAGTTGCCACTACTCAAGTCTTCTGCTACATCAGCAACAAACTTAAAAAGGTAGCCTGTATTCGTATCGACTCCTTGATAGACTGTGCGGCGATTGCTGTGAACTACCGCATTCTCATGTTGAAAATTACCCATTGCCCAAAGCTTATCCCCACCGCTCAATCCGCCCGGATGATCGATGACCGATTTTGTAGCCGGATCGATCTCAATAGCCCAGCCATAATCACTGAATCCATCCCCATCAAAATCAGGATAAACTATTTCTTCACAAGTGATCAGCGTGTTCCATGGCGTCACCGCACCACTGCAGTTACGTGCCGTCCCATTGACAGAGCTAAAATCTACCGCCCCAGAATTTGAGCTTTCCCAAAGCATGCTCGTGCTATTAAAATCAATGTTAAAAATACTCACTCCTCCCGGAATGGACTCAGAATTTATACATAGATAGGCAGACGTACTACTCCCATTTATAGGAATATATGCCGTAAAATCATTCAATGTAGGCATAAAACTGCCATCGTCCATGGCTTGCCCATGCTCCGCCAAATATTGAAAGGCATAGCCTGTCGGCAAATGCAACTGCGCATCTTGAGCGCCCGGTGCAAGACCTGTGAAGTCGAATATGGCCTGGGCCGATGATTCGTTCAGATAAAGCAAGAATGCAAAGCAAATAAACAGTTTGTGCATAGGAAATGATAGCGTTTTGTAAAACTGGGGGGATTTGTTACAAGATATGGATTTTTTGAACACCTTTTTTAGAATCACCCCGCTCATTCTTCGCACGGGCAGGCGGATTTAGGGGATTGCGCGGATTGCGCTGATTTTTGTAATGCTTAGTTTGGGATCTCTGCATACAACAACTAAGCTTGACAATGAAACCCTGACACTGTAAAGAAAAAACTACAATCGGCAAAGGCTTGCCAATTGTAGTTTAATAGAAATGATTATTCAAATGTGAACCTCGTCTAAATTTTAATGACTTTACTCTGTAAGATTATTGTACCATCCATGCTTACAATTTTAAACAAAAATGTTCCAGTAGGTAAGTTTGCATTTTCATAATTATAACTAAATAAATTGTTAGGGATATCAACTAAATCAAGCATTTGTCCAGTTATATTATACACCTCTAATTGATATCCAGATTTGTTTTGACTAAAATCAATTTTTAGTACGGCCGAAAAAGGAACAGGGTATAATTTTATACTCGCTCTTTCAGCATCCGGAAAATCTGTAGAAACCACACAATCTTTTATGATTATCACATGATTAACTTCATCAGTTTGACAGACTTCTCCGTTCTCTAAAACAGAACTTACTTCTATTGATATTAAATAAGCCCCATTTCCGTTGTAAGTATGTTGGGGAATCTCATCTTCTGGTGAAAGCGTGTCTACTTCACCATCACCCCAATAAATGGTGCTGATATATTGGCAGTCAAATAAATTTGGAGTTTCTATCTTGACATTTGCATCTGTGCCACAAACAATCGCCTCACTATTTAATTCGGTTAAAACACTATGTGTCAGTTGTTCTGTTGACGCGCAGCAGGTCTCTATTATTTCACAAAATCCAAAATCAAGATTTCCAATGATTGTATCAATCCCAATTGAAATCTCATAACCTTCAGATCCCATTGTTTGAGTATTGTCACTGACATTTTCAACAATCACGTTGTAATCTCCTGGTTCAATATCATTAAAAACGTAATATCCAAATTGATCGGTAAGAATGGTTTCTATAATGGTTCCATTTTGAGAAAGGGATACTTCTATTCCTTCTAAACCTGTGTCTCCATTAAAATTATTGAGAGAATCACAATTGACATCTTGAAATACAGTGCCTAGAATATAGGTGTACGGATTGCAACATGAAGAATTTATGAATCCTGCATTTGTGACCGCCGCATTTATCTGCATACCCATGGTAACACTTCCATCATTTCTCAATCCAGCTCTGAGGCAATATGTTCCTCTGCTTAAAGTATGGTTAGTTATAGAAGAAAATGCTGGATCTCTAAAGGCAATAGTGCTAGAAGGTCCTGAATAGCCCATTAGATCTTGAATGAGGTTTCCGTTGTCATCGTAAAGCCCAATATTGAAAAAATTATCTACATGAACTGAAATATTTAATCCTACTTCAGCTGTCTCTTCGCAGACACAGAAGCATCTTTCAAAAAGATAAGGCTCAACATGAGAATCATTATTATTAGCGTTTGGATAAGGGGAGATATATTGCGATCCAGGAAGCTGATCCCAAACAGCATTCGGATTCAAAACAAACCCTGGTCTTGGATAAGTTACATTTTGATCTGGGCCATCTATAAGGACCCAATTGCCCACATATTGACCAATTGGTAATTCAACTTCTTGGTTGTTGATTCCCGTACTCAAGTTAATCACTCCAGAATAGCATTCTATGTCACAACCTTCAGGGATGCAAAAGTCATTGGGATCTAAAACAATAAAACCTATTTGGCATTCCGAGCTGTTTCCTGCGATGTCTGTCACGGTGACGGAAATGTAATTAGGAATTGTGCTTACATGATCGCAGTTCAATTCTGATAAACTTGGTTGTATTTGATCAATATCGCAATCATCCATTGCTGTAAACTGATGCAAGTCTAGATTAATTTCAGCAGTGCCATTTTCTCCAAGTACATAAGTTACGATTTGAGCATTGCAAGAGATGATAGGAGGGTTGTTGTCTTCTTCACAATCATAGCAATTGTTTGCAGAATCTAAAACCATGACTGTGGTTTGACAGGATGCGGAGTTTCCATTCTCGTCAGTCACCATAAGGGTGATGGCATTAGTACCTATATTGTCACAAGTGAATGAATTAGGTGTTACAACAGATTCTAACCTACTTAAACAATTTTGCTCTACAGTATAATTGAAGTTTGCTGGAGTCATAAAAACAATTCCATCTTCATTGAGCTGGACTGAATTAATTAGAGAGATACAAAATAAAGTTGGCGGCATATTATTTATAACCGTCACTATTGCAGTACAAGTACTTTTGTTTCCTGCATTATCTTCAACTATTAATGTAACATCATTTTGGCCAAGATTATCGCAAGTGAACGAATTTATATCAAGGTTTATACTGACCTCACCACATGCATCAAAAGAACCATTGTTTACCATGTCTGGAGTAATAGTAGCAGTTCCTAAACTACCCAACTCAATAGTAATGTCTTGAGGGATGCAAATTGGTTCTTCCGTATCATTATCACATGGATCACAAGTATCAAGTTCTAAACAAGAATAATCCTTAGAATTAGAAATGTCTAATTTAATCATATCAGGAATGACTTGATCCGTTACTACCATTTCTTGGCGGACCACCTCTATTGAGTTTGTAGTCGTGGTTAAGTTGTGGTCCAAAAGTTGACAAGATGATTCGTCAATTTCTGCCAGGTATATATCCAAATCGCCAAATCCGTTTGTTGGGTTTTCGATCGACTGTCCGAAAAGAAATCTAATATCCAATCCATTTTGTTGTACACAAAAAATGCCATTTAGGGCAGCCCCATCTACTTGGATTACTCTACTCCATAATGAATTAATTGTATTACTAGTAGCAATCTCTAATCTAGTAACGATATTCTTATTTACTCCAGAAATATTGATTTGAGAAAGCACATAATAAGTTGTTTTTCCTGCAATTATAAAAGGGCCTTCAATCTGGACATTTCTGATTACTTCTGTTAATGAAATAGAATGGAGTACATCATAATTTTCATTTACTAAAGTCAAGGCTTTATCTGAAAGTATTAACCTTTGTCTTTGGTTTTCATCTACAGCCATTTTTCTAAGGGCGCCAAGCCCAAAAAAGGATAGTGCTTCATAAGTCTTTAAATCAGATGATGTATTGAGAAGGAATCCCTCATTTTCTTCATTTGCCTCGCATCCAAAAATACTTATTGTATTGTCTAAATCATTAACTGGTCCATTCCAAAGCTGATCATCACCAAGGTCATAATTTTTAATTTCTACGATGGTGCCAGCGTTATCTAATAGAGCAATTTGAGCATCATCAATTGAAATCCATCCTTTGTGTAACATCATAGCATATGGTGTTTCATCGCTTTTTATTTTGATCATGCCTCTTGTCGCTTCTCTTTGCGTACTCAAGTCAAATGTATTGGAGGAAACTAAATTATAATTATTGCCTAAGTCTCTAAGTTCTATCAAAATGGAAGAATTTCCATTGTCAAAAGGACGGGTAAAGCCTGTCAAAAATATTCTGTCTTTATCAATTAAAAAGGTTTGAAGATAGGTTGATTGCTCCCAAGTAACTTTCCAAACAATATTTCCATTGCTATTATATTTTGTAAGTATCGGTGACTCCTCATTTGTTTCTCCGTTTTGACTCAACACAAATAAGTCAGAATTTACTTTTTCTACTTTTAGAATGACATTTCTTAAATCATCTCCTAAAAGATTAGCGTAATCAGAAGATTGACTAACTCCGCAGAGTTGCGCATTCATAAGAATGGAATTAAAAAGTATTAGAATAATGATATATGTTCTCATCTTTATTTTTTATTTCGTGAAATTTTTTTTGATTAAAACCTTCTAATTGCCACAACGGCGCTCAGACCTTGCTGACCATTAACAGGTGTCTTGGCCCAAGTATAGGAATATGGCACACCATTGGCTTCTCCACCATAGTCCACTACGTAAGCTATTGATGCATCTAGTTCCGAGGAACTCCAGTATCTTTTATCGCCAAGACCTAGTTGAGTGCGGTATGGATATAATTCTTGTAGTTCATTGACACTTGGTAGATACCAGTCAGAAAAACCATTTCTTGCCAAATTAGAACAGACTAAAAATGCATCTGGTGATTGGCTACAATTATTAGTATTGTAGTTGTTTACCACGTTTGCTGTATTGTTAAAACCGGTACCTAAAAGAAAAGAAGTATTGTTTGACGTTCTACAACCCCACTGTTTGTCACCGCCTTGAATTTCAATACCATATTCCAAGTACCTCCATCCATCGCTAAAACTTCCCTTGTCATAAAAAATTAAACCACCAGCAGGGCCCGGGTCTCCCAAGCTAGGACAAGCATCACACAGAACACCACCACAATCGACGCCTTGTTCATCCCCATTTAGAATGCCATCATCACAAGTTTGACAAGATCCATCATCTTGAGTTGCAGCAGGATTAAAATTGTGGGCATTTGGATTGGTACAGCCACCAAGTGTACAAGGGAGACATGTGCCACCACAATCAACTCCTGTCTCTGGTCCATTTTGAATTCCGTCTGTACAGGTTTGACAGGATCCATCATTTTGTGTGGCATTGGGGTTATAATTATGGGCGGCTGGATTGGTACATCCTAAAATATCGCATGCTTGACAAGAGCCACCACAGTCAATACCAATTTCAGTTCCATTTTGGATGCCATCGGTACAGGTAGCCACTGGATCCTTCGAACAGGAAAAAAGTAGGAGTAAGAAAAAGAATAAAATTCCAAAATTTGATTTTTTCATTTTAATTAAATTTTAATGTTAGTGAATAAGATTTGGTTTATTGAAAGCGTCTTTTGTTATAAAAGAGCATTTATATGTTTATATAATTTTTGCGCATTTTCAACCACAAATACATTCCGCTTTCCATCTTTGGAAATCAGTTCCACGCCATTGATTTCTTGGCTAAAGAGTCGATAGTGTTTGAGGGTTTCTATTTCGTTAATGGAGATTTGAAGTGTAAGGCTTGAGTTGTTAAAATCAACAAATCGAAAGATGAGGTTGGAATTTTCAATTTCTAGAAATCCATTTATCTTTTTAAATCCATCCCACAGAATTGCAAGCATCTTCATGTCTCCTTAATTTCTTGTCCAAATTTAAAAAGGGAATCAGGTGAATGTAAGAGGGAATTTCTAAACGGTTACGTTGAGTTTGTTTGTGGTAAGTTCTTGATTGTTATTGCTCAAAGAAGAGGATTAAAACCTTATTTCTAGGTATACTTTAGTACCATTTTGAGTATGGTCAATGGTGCAAATAGATTTATTCCCTTTGTTGATGTGGTCTAATCTTTTCCTAGTTATAGTGGTGCCGTAAGATTTTTGATCTTTCGGGATGGGAGTTATTCTTTGACTAGATTGACCATTATCCTCAATAGTCACTTGCAATACATTTTCCTTGATCTGAAAATCTACAGTGATTTTTCCATCTTTTGGTTTACTGTTCATGCCATGAATGACGGCATTTTCTACAAATGGTTGGATCAACATGGGGGGAATTAAGATATCATCAGGTTTGATGTTTTCGGCAAGTGTGAAATTAAATTTGAATTGATTATTCAGGCGTAGTTGTTCTAGGCCTAAATAGTTTTTCAGAATGGAAATTTCCTGCTCTAAACTAATTTTTTCTTCAACGGAGGCTTTTAAATTTAAACGAATCAATCTAGCAAATTTTCCCAAATACTCCATAGCACTTTCTTTATCATTTTCCATGATGAAATTTTGAATCGAGTTGAGACAATTAAAAATAAAGTGCGGATTCATTTGGGCTTGTAGCGCCGCCTTCTCTAGCTCATTGATCTCTTCAGTAATAGACAATTCTTTTTGGAATTGCGCTGTTTTGTATTTAAGGTATCCCCAAATTACAAACAATGCTCCGGCGGCTATTGACAATAAAAACCACCATTCCATCCAAATTGGTCCCTTAACATTCACTACGATTTCAAGTGGATCAAATGGCCTTTCCAAATGATCTTTGCCACTTATTTCTAAGGTGTATTTTCCAGGTCCTAGTGGAGGTAGCCGAATAGCTTCACTAAAAGATTGATCTCTGACATCATGTCCATGTTCCTTAATGCTATATGATAGACGTCCCTCCTTGTTGGCTCTATAATTATCCGAAATTAAATGAATACTTAAGGCTTGATCTGTATAGCTATACTTATAATGAATGCTACTTTCAGATCTTTTTTTCTTCTGATGGTTTTCTTTATGGATGCTAATCTTTGGAACTGTTGCTTTAATATCTTGTGGGAAGGTGATACTGTGCAATCCTTCATCAGAAATAAAATGAATCAAAGAATCTTCAACGACCAATTCTTTGACATTCTGATTTTTTGTAGGTGCCCTTTGAAAATTCCCTTCTTGATAATGAAAGATGCCATCTGAAGATGCCAGTAGTAAACTTGTTTTGTCCAGGGGATGAATTTTGTTAATACGAGCGCCATTTATAGATTTTAATTCAAAGCTATCTAAGGCCAAATTATAAATACCTAATCCTTTTCCAAGACCTAAAAATAGGAGACCTCGTTTATTGTCAAAATACTGATCGAAAATGTAAGAGCCAGTAGTGATGGTTACGGAGTCGGGATGATTTATTAGTATAGCTTCATTGTACCTGCAAATAAGGGAACTACTGTCTCTTAATTGATGGTAAGAAACAATGTCTTCATTTAAATTTTCATTAATAACTTCTTCTAGTACGCCATTTGAAACTTCAAAAACTTTACTCTCTATAATTGCGTAGACCCTGTCTTTAAAATAGAAAGCATGTTGCAGGGCTTTAGTTTTGTTTTGATATAGCTTGATCAATTTTTTGTTGATCAAATCATATTGCCACACATAGGATTCGTCATGAAAATAAAGTTTGTCTTTAAATATATGGAAGTTTCTGATTGAGCCTTCATGGGGAATCCTAAGCTGCTTTTGAAACTGGCCATTAAAATAGACTTCTATGGCTCCTTGCTTATCAGCTATGATCTTGTAAGCATCTTTGCTATATATACTAGCTGGAATAAATTTTAAGGATGGACTTGTTTGATAAGTAAGAAGCGGAAATAATTTATCCCATGGTAGAAATTGTGGATCAGCATTGCGATAACTAAGCATTATCTCATCACCAAGGTCAAACAGCTCTATGGGATGTTTTCGCGCTAAAGGAAGGGTCTTGTGTCCAGTAGAAATTTGCGCTACCCAGGATTTATTTTTGACGTCATAACTTAGCAAACCAAATTTATCTGTACTAAGAATTATAAATCCTTGCTT
>CALIIW010000096.1 GCA_938018185.1 uncultured Saprospiraceae bacterium | reverse complement strand
TAGGCTTTATCCACCACTTGGTTGGCTTGATATTTATCTTTTGCCTCCACAGAAGTGAGATATGACTTTGCATCTTTTATGGTACTTTCGACATTCATACTTTTGATGCCTGCGACTAAGGTACTGTTTCCACTATCTGCATATTCAAAGAGTTTTACAGAGGACTCTCGGATTTCTTCTACCTCGCGATCCATGTTGTCCAGCTTCCTTACATAATTGGGGTAGGCCTCACTATTGGCTTGGTTAAGCCATGAAATTTTTGAATCGTCATCAGGTTTAGTTAAAGCTTCTTGATGTATTTTTCTAGCCGCTGCCAAGTCTGCAGATAAGGCGGTTTTGAAGTTGGGATATTCAGACATTAGTCGCTCTAGTCTAGCTTGAGAGGAATTCCATCTTTTAGTTTCTGAGTCAACGGTTTTTTTGCAGCCCACAAATGATAAGGCAAAAAGACAAATTATAAGTTGCAAGTTTTTCATGATTGGTATTTTAAGGTTAATTGATCAAGATGACAACACTGTCACTTTAAAGTATTAAAGATAATTTAGACAAGTAAATTTTATTTAGTAGTAAAATAGGAGAAAAGAAAAATCACTGATTTCAGTTAGTGGTTTCTTTTCTTAATTCAAAAAGCCAAGACATTTGTTTCTGAAGCTTAAAGCAAAGCCCTGGGCGCGGGATAGCTTCCGAAACATCTCTTAGGTTCACCAAAAGATTTACGGAAATGCCTTGATGTATTTCAAAAGAGGTTTCCCAATCTTTGCTTTGCTGCTGACTCGACTCAAGCTTAGTAATTAAAACGAAAGTTGTGTTTCTGAAGCTTAAAGCAAAGCCCTGAGCGCGGGATAGCTTCTGAAACATCTTTTTTTAAAATAATATCGAAAAGCCTCTTTAGAAACACTTGTTATTAATTTCTCTTTCAAGAGAATGGCAAGCCCGTCCGTGGGTCTTTTCTGCCCGTAGGCCTTTTCGGACAAGGGGATGAGTTAAAACCCCACTACTTCTCCTCCAAAATAATCACATCAATTTGACTATCTCTTATCATCTGATTCAATTTCGGCAACATCACATTTTTTACTTGTTTCCATGACTCAAGTTCTTCATCAATAAGTCCGACCAGTTCATTTCTAACATTTATAGCCGCCTCCGTAGGAGGATAGTCATTGCTCCCCATTTGTGTAAGACTGTTTAGGTGTGCCAATTTGTTTGTCAATTTTATAGGGAAATTGAGTGGATCCTGTCTGGATTTGTTTTTTGTCTGATAAAGATTCTTTTCCACGACAGACATCAAAGAATCAATTTCTGTTGCGTATCCCTTTATAGGTTCATTATCTATTTTAGAAGTATAGTCCTTCATCTGCTTGCGCAAAGAACGAATATCTATGATGGCCTTATGTGATTCGTCTATTTTGTTGTTAATACTTTTTACAAAGTCAAACTGCGCCTGAATATCAGCCCTTGAACCTTCTGAGTTTGGTCTTTGTAGCACTTCAAATTCTTGAACTTGATCTGCGCCATTTACATTTAAGTGAACTTGATAATTATCTGGTTTAAGCCTAGGCCCACTCAAGGATCCCCACCACAAGATCATACCATCAAATTTTTTGGATGGAGGGTATTGTAATCCCCATGCGTGCATATTGCCTCCGACTTTTAGTTTCAGCTTGTCTTTCTCTTCTTTGCTTTTGTTGGAGAATGTTCTGATCGTGTCTCCTTCCATTGTGGTATAAGAAAGACTGATGCTGTCTTTTTCTTCATCAAATTCTTTCAAATAAAAATTAGTCATCACTCCGCCAGGTCGATTTTTGCCTGCACCTTTTGTTTCTTTCACTTGATAACCAGGCATTCGATAAGCGGCCATAGGTTTATATAAATGCACGTTCTCAATGTCATTGTCTGATTTAAGTTGGTGGATGACACTTAAGTCATCAATGATCCAAAGTCCTCTACCTTGCGTCGCTGCAATTAAATTTTTCTCCTTAATAGCTAAGTCTGTAATAGGAACTATAGGCCAGTTCAACTGAAATGACTTCCAGTTTTTGCCATCATCAAAAGATACATACATGCCCGTTTCAGTTCCAGCATAAAGTAGACCTTCGACATCTGGATCAGCACGAAGTACTCTGGTGAAATGTTCACTAGGAATTCCAGTTGTAATTTTTCGCCAAGAGGCACCATAATCTCTTGTCACAAACAAATAGGGTTGGTAGTCTCCAGTCTTGTACAAGGTGCCCGCTATGTAACATGTCCCCTCATCAAATGGACTTGGCTCAATACTATTGATCATCAAATATTTTGGCATTTGACTGCTAGTAATATCTGTCCAATTGTCGCCACCATCTTTGGTGATATGCAAACGCCCATCATCTGAACCAACCCAGATAACTCCTTCTTTCAAAGGAGATTCTGAAGCTGCGAAAATCGTAGCGTAATATTCCACAGAAGTATTGTCCTGAGTAATCGGTCCACCAGAAGAAACTAATTTCTCCGCCTCGTTTCTAGTAAGATCTGGAGAGATAATTTTCCAAGTCTGACCCTCGTCTTCTGAAAGATGCAAATGCTGGGAGGCGGTATACAGCTTATCAGAATCGTGCTTCGAAAAGAAGATTGGAAAATTCCATTGAAAACGATACTTCATTCCTTCAGCACCATGTCCCATCGGATTGTCCGGCCAAACATTGATGGCTCTGACATCACCCGTTCGGTGATTTCTTCTTGTTAGAAATCCATCGTAAGATCCACCGTATACAATGTCATTGTCATCTGGATCAATGGCGATATGAGCAGATTCTCCACCAGCGGTACTTTCCCAGTCTCCTTCACCGATACTACCGCCTCTGCTTCTATGCGAAATTCTAATGGTACTATTATCTTGCTGTGCAGCATAGATTCGATATGGAAAGTGGTTGTCGGTCGTGACACGGTAAAATTGTGACGTAGGCTGGTTGTGGTAAGTCGACCAAGTTTCTCCGGCGTCATAAGTAACTTGTGCACCGCCATCGTCCCCTATGATCATTCTAGATGGATCTTCTGGAGCGATCCATAAATCATGATGGTCAGAATGTGCGGCATTTTTTGCCTTGAAAGTTTTGCCACCATCTACTGATTTGTGATAACGTACATTCAGAACATAAACGGTATTGATGTCTTTCGTATCTGCATAGATTCTGGTATAATACCAAGCACGTTGTCGTAGTGCCCGATTTTCGTTCACCTTCTTCCAAGTCTTTCCACCGTCTTCTGAGCGAAAAAGACCGCCTTTTTCATTTTCGATGATCGCCCAAACACGTTCTCCATCCAAAGGAGAAACAGCAATGCCTGAAATACCCCAGACACCTTTTGGAAGTCCTTCATTCTGAGAAAGGTCCTCCCAAGTTTCGCCTCCGTCTATGCTCTTATAAATCGCAGAACCATCCCCTCCACTAGAAAGCGAATAGGGAGTTCTTCTAATATTCCAAGTGCTGGCAAATAAGATTCGATGATTGGTAGGATCGATCAATAAGTCAACGGCGCCTGCTCCCGCTTTTGGACTTAAAACCCTCTTCCAGTTTTTCCCACCATCAATACTCTTGTAGACGCCTCTTTCTGAACTGTCTTTAAATAGATCACCCATGGCTGAGGCATAGACAATATTTGGATTGTTTGGATGAATTCTGATCCTGGAGATGTGTCTAGATTTTTTAAGGCCGCATTGCTCCCAAGTTTTTCCTGCATCTACTGTCTTCCACATTCCATACCCAAAAGACACATTTCCTCTGACCGTTTTTTCACCACCTCCAACATAAATAACATTTTCGTCAGAATTAGCTACAGCTATACTGCCAATTGATCCACCAAAAAATCCATCAGAAATATTTTCCCAACTACGCCCACCATCCTTTGTTTTCCAGATACCTCCACCAGTAGATCCAAAGTAATATAAGTTGGGTTTGTTTGGGACGCCAGCTACGGCGCAAGATCTTCCACCACGGAAAGGGCCAATGTTTCGCCATTCTAAGGAAGAATACCATTCTTCCTGAATAT
This sequence comes from uncultured Saprospiraceae bacterium, assembly GCA_938018185.1. Taxonomy (GTDB): domain Bacteria; phylum Bacteroidota; class Bacteroidia; order Chitinophagales; family Saprospiraceae; genus JALZVN01. Next base: position 51 of record CALIIW010000096.1, on the reverse strand, counting down.
CAGATTGAGCTATGTTTTCTTGCGAAAAAAGAAATAAAAAACTGAGGACTA
>CALIIW010000095.1 GCA_938018185.1 uncultured Saprospiraceae bacterium | reverse complement strand
GCTTTTGCATATTCTCAAGAATCAGGACATGGATCAGGTGCTGATGTTCTCAAGAACAAAAAGAGGCGCCGACAGAATAGCTAGAAACCTTCAAAAGGTAAATATAAAAGCGGAAGCAATACACGGAGACAAAAGTCAAGTACAAAGACAAAAAGCACTTAAGAAATTTAAAGAAGGGAACATTAGAATATTGGTTGCTACTGATATTGCAGCTCGTGGAATTGATATCGATAAGCTTAGCTATGTAATCAATTATGAAATTCCGAATGAGTCCGAAACTTACGTGCATAGAATCGGACGTACAGGTAGAGCAGGGGAGAATGGCGTAGCAATTTCACTATGTGAGCCAGAAGAAAATGCTTATGTAAAGGATATTGAAAAATTGATAAACAAGAAGATAAAAATTATCAAAGACAATCCGTTTCCTCAAACGGAAAAGCCGATGACGGAAAGAGAGAAGAAAGAATGGAACAAGGAAAAAGCTAGAAGGAAACAAGAGTTTTTTAAAAATAGAAAAGAGAAAATGGCTCGTTCAGGTGGTAAAGGAGGTAGAGGTGGAAACAGAAGACGGTAAGGGAACCTTCGAATAAGCGATTAATGCCAAAAGGCATTCCTTCGTGATCGAACATTCAAATAAACGAACAAACAAACTTTCGAACATTTCCATTATAAGAACATCCACACTTCTGGGTGTGTTTCTGAAGCTTTAAGCCAAGCCAAGAAGCGATGATAGCTTCCGAAACATTTTATGGAACGAAAAACATCTCCATCACAATAAGACTTCTTAATAAGATAAGAAAAGGCCTCAAGCAAAAAGGACTTCAGAGAAGTCCTCTTATGTTTAAAAACGAAGAGGTATCAATGATATCCCACTCGCTGTGAACCCAGCTTTAAATATTTTTAAATTTAAAGCCGGGTGCACAGCGAGTGGCCTTCAGGGGCAAAAATTTACATTCCAACGTAAGGTGATCCTGCTGGGATCATTTTTAAACCTATCCGAAAAAATAATAGTCTTGCTCAATGAGAACTTACGATATTCATACTTCCTTCCTAAATCCCAAAGCCAAACACAACCAACCCGCTATAAAAAATAAACCTCCAATTGGTGTGATTGGTCCAAGCCACTGATAAAAAGTTAAGCCGATTAAATCGCGACACGCTAGTAAGTATAAGGAACCACTAAAACAGATAATACCAATTGAAAACAGCAAAATACTGAGTCGACTACTTTTTGCTTTTATTCGATTGCCAATAGCTATGACTCCTAAGATAGCCAAGGTATGGTAAAAGTGATATTGTACCCCAGTTTGAAAAGTAGATAATAGTTTTTCTGAAAGTTGTTCTTTCAAAAAGTGGGCGCCAAAAGCACCGAAAATAACCGCTAATGCACCAAGTATTCCAACTAAAATATATTGATTTCGTTCTTTCATTTATTAAACTTATAGCGACCAATTGATCGTTTCTTTACCATCTTTTTTTAGAATTTCATTGGCTTTTGAAAAGTGCGCACAGCCTTGAAATTTATTTCTTGCCAATGGAGACGGATGAGCAGCTTCTAGAACATAATGTTTCTGCTCATCAATGAGTTCTTTTTTTGCCTTAGCAAAATTTCCCCATAGCATAAATATTATGCCTTCTTTTTTGTCTGACAAATTTTTAATAACTGCAGTCGTAAATTCCTGCCAACCTATTTTTCTGTGAGAACCTGCCTGCTTATGTTCAACAGTAAGCATAGCATTTAATAAAAATACTCCTTGTTCTGCCCAAGAACTCAGGTCTCCATGTACAGGAATTTCAAAGCCTAAATCTCTGTGAAGTTCCTTATAGATGTTCTTTAAAGAAGCTGGCACCTTAATGCCCTGAGGAACAGAAAAGGACAAACCCATTGCTTGTCCTGGTCCATGATAAGGATCTTGTCCAAGTATAACAAGCTTAACTTGATCCAAGGGAGTAGAATTAAAAGCATTATAAATTTGTGCCTCTTCCGGGTAAATTACTTTGCCTTCATTTTTTTCTAAAGAAAGAAAGGATTGTATGTCTTTAAAATAATCTTTTGTAAATTCTTCTTCCAAAAGACCTTTCCATCCTTCTTCCATTTTTATATTCGGAGCATAAAAACTTGCACTCATTTTGTATTTGTTTTTTAATAGCCATTGGGGATTAGCCATTAGCCATATTTCATTCGCCAATGGCCAATGGCCAAAAGCCAAAAGCCAATAGCCAATAGCTAATATCATTCTTCTTCCAAAATAACACGCTTCACCCTGCCCACTTCTCCCGTATCCAATAGCACTTTTATACCATGCGGATGGCTACTAGATTTAGTCAGCAATCGCTTAACCAATCCCATAGTTAATTCCCCTGAACCTTGATGTTGTTTTTGAACAACTTCTACCAACAAGCCTACCCGTACATTTGCTTTTATGGTACCATCTGTTTCATCCATACTATTATATTAATTTGTCTATTTCAATTTGATAATCGTACTGCAAATCTTCTTCTAATTTTAATAATGCTTTACCCAACATTTCCATCTGTTTGTCAAACATATTTTGCAGGACCTTATTTCTTCTTATCGGAGGTCGCAAGGCTTTCAACTGCTGACAAAAGTATAATAATAATTCCACCTCTGTTTCTTTATTTTTTGAATACCGAATATATTTTTTAACCGACCGAAGAATCTTCCGACAAGATTTTTTAATAAAATAATACGAATCTTTATTCATCTCCTCAAATGATTTGGCAACTTCAGTTTTAATGCCTTCTCTATAGGATTCCTCATTATGAGACTCATATAAGAGATAAGTAAGAAGTTCTTTGTTTTCTTTCTTAAAGACAGATAATTTTAAACAAATTTGTACCAACTCCTTAGGTGTTTTCTCATTTAGCTCTTCCTTAAGCTGCTTGACAGTTGCTGTAACCATAATTCAAATTATAAATCAATGTATGAATTATTTGCAATAATTTGCAAAGGACCCTGTGGATTTTACACGCAGGTTACTATGTAAAAGTGTTTGTAATATGGTCATTCGGAACAAATTGCATTTCTACGTGTTTTTTTAGAACTTACAAAAAACTATTGCAAGAGTCATCTGGCATCTGGCATCTGGCATCTGACATCTGGCATCTGGCATCTGACATTTGACATCTGACATCTGACATCTGGCATCTGACATCTGACAACTAACAATTAACAACTAATTAAAATGAAAAGACGTGATTTTATAAAAGATTCGGCCATAGTAGGCCTCACGGTAGCCAATGGCGGGTTAATTGCCACCAATTCAGGCATGTATCATGAAAATACAAAGCGTAAGATCCACAAGATCATGAATGCTGATAAAGTGAATGTGGGGACCTTACCTGTGATGAGAGCTTTTGCTGGCGATCACAGGGATTATGTTTCCCCATTTGTATTATTTGATGAATTTGGACCGGTTAGTTTAGAGCCTGGCTCTGATCCATTGAGAGTGGATGCACACCCGCATGCTGGCGTTACACCAACGACTTATTTTTTGGAAGGGACCGGTCACCATAAGGATAGTTTGGATTATGATTTTCAGATTGGAAAAGGGGACTTTATGATGTTCGATTCTGGCAAAGGAGCCATTCATATGGAAGAATCTGGAACTAAATTGTACGAAAGTGGGGGATTGTATCACGGTTTTCAAATATGGCTGAATACTCCAGCAAAATATAAGTTTGACGACCCGACAACCTCCGTTCACCGGATCGCAAATATGGACCTCATTCAACATGAAAACTATACCATCCAAGTTGTTTTAGGAGAGCTAAACGGAGCCAAATCAAACGTTGAATTGAAGACCCCAGCTTTCTTTTATCATGTCAAATTGAAGCATGATGCTCGCTTAGATATTCCTACAGACCCCAACCACAATGCCTTTATCTATATGGTTAAAGGTTCTTTAGAATTAGAAGGAGGCAAGATGCTCAAAGACAACCAAGTGGTTTTATATAAAAGGGGAGAATCAGTTATAAATATGTACGCGGAATGTGCCTCAGAATTTTTGATATTAGGTGGGCAACCTTTAAATGAAGTAGTCTATTCTTATGGGCCTTTTGTAATGAATACGAGGGAACAAATAGAGCAGTGCATCAAAAACTACCAAAATGGGCTAATGGGGAATCCGGATATGGTTAATAGGTAGCGCCAAGGTAAACTCGGCTTATTTTTGAGCCAAATGTCTATTTATCAAACATATAAGACTTAGGTTTAATTCACAAATTATAAGTTTTCATAATTTTTGTAAAAAAGTATGGTAATATGCCAAAAAGATATAAATTTGCGCTTCCAAATTGGTCCCGTAGCTCAGTTGGATAGAGCAACTGACTTCTAATCAGTAGGTCGCAGGTTCGAATCCTGCCGGGATCACTAGAAAATTCAAAAGTCCAAACCCTGAAAGGGTTTTGGGCTTTTTTTATAAATATCAACAAGCTCGCTTGAAATGATATTTTTAAAAAACCACAAAAGCCAGGAGCGCTTTGACTTTTGTATTCTGACCTCGGAGATCAAAAGGAACGCCGGAGGGATCCTGCTTTTTCAAAGAAGCAATGCAATCTATCTGTATTAGGATTTTTAGGATTAAAGAATTTTAGGATTTTTTTTTGCCAAACAATATCCATACTGTGAATCTTCAATTGCATTGTTTCTGACTAAGGTTTTTTTAATTTCAAGAGAATCAAACTTTAGTAGAGGTCACAGATTTGCTAAGTTTGTCAATGGATCTCAGATTCAGTGCCAATTCCTCACTTCTGACCGTGGAATCCAAAAGAAACGCCGCAGGCAATCCTGCTTTTTCAAGCAAGCAATCCATTCCGTGTGTACTAGGATTTTTAGAATTTTTCTTTCGAGATCAGAAAAATAAATAAGCCTGTACACTATTGGTGCAGACTTATTAATTATGAACAATATGAGTTGAGTTTAAAATACCATTCTAAAATCCCACCTTCACTCCTAAACTCACAATAAACGCATTCAGTCCTGTACTTCTATTATACACAGCCCCTTTTAAGTCTATAGACTCAATCATCAATATTCTGTTTTTCACAAAAGGAATTTTAATGTTTGCCAAACCATCGCTCGGACTATATAAGATTCCTAAGCCTAATGTATTAGATGTCAAAGCCGACAGATCATAGTCAGAGGTATAAAAATTAGCATCTTGTACATGTTCTTGATATCCAGCAAAATGATCGACAGAAGATTGCGTATGAAACCTGTAATATGGATAAACCGCAAAAAAACGGTTTACTTTATAAGGTATCTCAGCACTCAAAGTATGCCCCTGCATTCCCCAATTGTCCCAGTAGTAACGATAATAAGCCCTTAAAATGAATTTTTCAGAAATATGAAAATTGTATCGCAAGGCCAAGGGGATCTTAAGCCGTGTTGAAGGTAAAACTTCAATTGTAGCCTTTGCTGCATTTTTGAAATACACTCTATGAAATGGGGTTGAAAGCAAACCATTCATATAAGTAGCCTCTGCGATTAATGAAAATTGCATGCGCTTATTAATGACCTGGCTATAATTCAATGCCAAATTATAGGATTGCCTTTTATCTGTAGGTACAGAAACTTCCCTTCGAATCTCTCTAGGATAAATGACATACCATTTGTCAATGAATGCTTGACCGAATAAATCTAATCTGCTATTTCCATCCTTACTTGCCTTTCCAAAATTGAATCCACCATGAATAGAAGTATAATCATACTCAAGACTGGTCCCAAAATTTAAACCATAATTTAATTCCTTAGACGCTTGGTATTGAGCGCCAATTGTAAATTGAGCTCTTACATCTGAACTGCTGTCAGAAGATCGGACATTGTCAATATTATCTGTTGATGCGGAAGAGTAATAATCATAAGCACCACTGATGTTTAATTTTAGTTTTGGATTTGTAGGAATACTTACACTTACTTTTTGGGTGAAGTCAGTAAGCTGTTCCGTTCCAATTCCTCCTGTGACAGCTCCATTATTTCCGTCTTGACTGTAATAACTATTTAAAAAATTTACTTCTACTTTTTTCCAATCCGAACGAGTATATGTTGAAGTCTCGATCTTTGTAGTATCTCGTTTTAAGCTTTGGTCTTTATTTCCTAAAACCAAACCTTTTACTTGTGCCTTCACTTCTTGAACACACAGGAGAATCACAAACGCGAAGGTCAATAGTGTTAATTGCATCCGCAACCTCCTCCTACTTTACCTCCATTAGCTCCTGAGGCACCTTCTCGGTATGTTTGAAAATTAACTTCAAAATAATCCAGCTTCTGATTTTCTAATGCCATGCAGGGATCATTCAGATACATTTTTTGATATGGCTTAACAGAGGAACATGCCGACATAGTCATAAAGAACAAGCATGTAGACAAAAACAATAATTTACGCATAAGCTTGAGTTTTTAAATTTAAAGAAAAATGAGCAACATCATTTACATCTATTATAATACATTCAACACCGGCTAATTTATTGCAAAGACTTAAGCCTTCATTGATGGGAAGTACAGAAAGTGCTGTAGCAAAGGCATCGGCAAATTCTACGTTTGGACAAATTACAGTAACGTTTTTTGTATGTGTAACTGGTAATGCTGTTCTTGGATTTATAATATGAGAATATTTTATTCCATTAATTAAAGTGAAGTTTTCATAGCTACCAGAAGTGACGACTGAACCTTCTTCAAATGATATGCTTAATAAATTCTCCGTTCTATTTGTTGGATCTGGAATCTTAATTTCCCATTGGTCTTTATCTGGTGGACTTCCCCAACAAAGCAGATCACCTGAAGCATTTACTAATCCACTTTCAATTCCATAGGACTCCATTACTTCTTTAGCTTTTAAAGCAGCATATCCTTTTCCAATTCCTCCGAAACCAATCTTCATTCCTTCTTGTTCCAAATAAACACTGCTTGTGGAAGCCTCTAGTTTTATTTTTTGAAAATCTATAAGTGATCTCAATTCAAGAACTTTATCCTCAGCTAAAAACTCATTTTCTTTCTTATTAAAGTTCCAATAGTATCTTGAAAGTGTACCACTAATATCAAAAGCGCCATTACTCAGTTCAGATACTTTGAGACTCCTTTCAATTAATTCGAACAATTCTTTTGAAACGACTACACCTTTTTTACCAGCTGCTTCATTGATCAAATAGGTTTGACTCGTCGTTGTCCAAGATGAAATCAAAGCTTCTATTCTTCGCATTTCTATCTCAGCAGCTCTAATTGCATCCCAAGCCAATTGTTTGTTTTCATCAATGGCTGTTATGACGAAACCACAGCCCATTATTTTGATAGGATAGTGCTGTACTCTTTTTCTTTTTAAATTATTCATAACTTTCAATAATTTGTTCAAGATTTGAAATAAATGATTCGCAGGACATTCCTTTTTCATAATTCAGGTCGGCAATCTTATTTTTAAATCCATCAATAAGAACGACTTTCGGGAATTGCCCATCGGGATTAAAAAATTCGGCCAGGGATTCATTGTGTTTGGTTTCTTCTGGACTGAGCCTGTTTGCTTTTTTGTATGGAAAATCCAGGTACATAAAAACAAATTGTTCTGTTAGATCTGTGAAAGAAGCTGAATCCAAAATTTCTTTCTTCAATTGGATGCAGGGCTTACACCAATCTGAGCCAGAGAATACTAACATGATGGCTTTGTTCTCTGAGTTAGAGATTTGTAAAGATTCGCTTATGTGTAGAAATTCTTCTTGTGCGAAGAGCTGTAGTGATAAGCCAGCAAATAAAATAATTATAATTTTTTTCATGATCTAGTGATTTACTAATGAAACAACATAGCTAGACTTTACCCTACCTGGAAAGTGGGTGTTTTTTACAAATATTTTGATTTACTTTTAGATCCCTGGGTTTTATCCCGCTAGATTGTAGTTGTTAGAGGGATGGATCAGTCTTTGGTTGAGTTGCTCTACCAATAAAGACGGGCTTGAAAATTGATGGTTCGTGGAAGGAGGTTTTTGCTGAGTTCGAGTATCTCAGGACTCATATTGCTGGCATCTGTTTCTGCTAAGATGGATTTTCTACTGCCAATATTTTTTACGTTAAAAATATTAAAAATGGAGAAGCCTAATTCATAATTTATTTTTTTCCAATCATTGTTGAATAAAACAGTAAAATCAGTTCTATTGTAATCTTTCAGTTTTGTGTTGTTAAACTGTTCATAAAATATTTCAAAAGAAGTATCATTATCATCCTCATCATCATCGACCACTTTCCGGGTATCAGAGAAAGGAAGTCCAGACTTGTAATGATGCGATAAGCTTATGTCAAACTTTTTTAATTTAAAAGCACTGATTAATTTTAAATTATGTAATTGATCATTGTTTGCAGAAAATTTTTCTAATTCCATTTCAGATTTAATTGGAAGAATGAGGCTGTTGCTTGAAAGGGAATAGAAAATGGAATAGTTACTTTTCTTAGTTTTTCTATTTACTAAAAAATCAATGCCCGTCGAAACTAATTCGTTGTTTGAATCAATTAGGATGGAATTTCTTACATTAGGGTTTTCTGCGGCTAGCCCTCTTGTTTGATGATAATAGGCGTCAACATCAATTAACCATGCTGATTTTTGGTATACCCAGCCAGCGGATAGTTTTTTTGAATTTAAGACTGGGCTATCTGCCAAACTATTTATTTGCCAAATGGGGTTTTCTAGAGTTCTATCGTTATCGATTGGTTCATGTATTTGACTTATAAATTGGTAGTAAATACCTGCATTTGTTTTTAAGGATATGGAGGGCATTAGTTTATATCTCATGGATAGGGATGGAGAGAAAAATATTCTGGAGTGTTGCAAAGCATAAGTGGCTCGGCCACCAATTTCTAATAAAAATTTGTTTCTAAGTATGGAATGTTGTGCAAAAGCATGATGGAAAGTCCCTTCACCAAAATTGTAAGACTCAATGTCATTTTGCAGGATTGAAATTTCTTCTATTTCTACTTCTGTTGACTTTTTATCAAAGACATATCCAAGAATGCTTTTGTTAAGCTTTGGACCAAAATTGTAATCCACTTGTATTTTTTGATCAGATATTTTATTAGATGTTTCTTTGCTATTAATACTTGTTGTTGTAGAATTATTCGTAAATGAAAAATCTGTTTCTTGAACGAAATCAGAGTAGAAATAGGAAATGTTTAAAGAGTCAAGGTCATTAATTTTGAAAGCTAGTCGATTAGAGCTTCCGAAAGAGCTAGCATAAAAATGGTCATTACTTGCTAAATCAATGGAAGCAAAAGATGAAATGTTGCTATTGTTTGAACTACTTTTAATTAAAGAGGATTGGAATTTTATATTTTTAGATGCTTGAAAAATTAATTTAGCATTTAGGTCAATATAATCTATTTCTGGATGTGCCTCTTCACTTTCTTCTTCCTCCTCCTCTTCACTTTCTTGCTCCTTGCCGCTTGTTTGAAAAACTTTTTGAGTATAACTTTGATAAGTTGGATTATATTCATAAACAGAATGCAGGGATTTTCTTCCTCCTATCAGTACGCTCAATTTATTTTTTATTATTGGGATATGAAAGTTACAATGTGCTTCCGTAAGATTAAATCCAATGCTTGAATTTATGCTCTTTGGAATTTTGTCAGTCAGAGACATTGATATAACACCTCCTATTTTATTATCAAAAACCGGACTGTGATTACTTTTGTAGATCGAAATTTTGTCTATGCTAAATGGATTAACGGACGAGATCATTCCAAATAAATACCCATTATCGTATAAAGTTATACCTTCCCAACTTATTAAATTATGGTCAACACTGCCTCCTCGAATATTTAAATTGACTGCACTATCATCAGGACTTGTTATTCCAGGAAGCTGTTGAAGCGTAAGGAATAAGTCCTGATTGTGTATATTTAATTCCTTATTGGGAATGGTGAAGTCCAAATTAAGTCCCCCATAGGATCTTCCTTCTTGTATCCCATTCTTAATATAGGATCGAACGATTATTTCATGTCCCAGTAGAAAATCTATTGGTATCAAAGAAATCTGTGGACAGTCCATTAGTTCTGATATTTTAAAGGACATTTGTTGATAACCCAAATAACTTATTTGACAAATTTCGTTTTTGTATGCCTTTATGTTTAATTCAAATTTACCTGCTTGGTCTGTGCTGATACCATTTGAATTTTTGATGTATACATTCGCAAATTCCAATGGAGCTTGATCTATAGATGAAATAATACTGCCACATAATCTATAGTCATGCTTTTGAACAGGCAACAATAAAATACCACTCTCTAAAATTTGTAATTCAATAGGAGTTGAATTAAAAAAAGCTATTATTTGTTCTTTGGTGTAGTTATCCTTAAGGTCAAAATTAGAATATATGTTATTGGTTTCATTTTCATCATAGTTAAAAGTTAGTTCACTGTTGGCTTCAATTTCATGGATATACGAACTGATGCTTTTTGGCTGGCAGCATAGAATATTTATATTAATAAATAAAAGTAAGCTGATCAAGGTAGTATATAAATGCAAAGATTTATTCATACACACGCACTGTATTAGTATTTATGATTTCATATTTTAAGCCCATTGGAATACATATTTGATCAAGCGCCTGTTCCATGTTGTCATGAGAAAATTTTCCCGTGAATGATTTGCTAGATTCAGGAAAAGTCAGACTTAGATCATATTGTCTTTCTAATTCTAGAAATACTTCTTTTAAAGACTCTTGTCTGAAACTAGATGTCCCATTAAGCCAAACGGGTTTGCTTGTTTTATTATTATTCATTTTCTCAATTTTTCCTCCAATACAAACAGCTTGTTCCATTTGACTGAGTATGATTTTTTGACCGGCGTATTGAACAGCCACTTTTCCGGAGTAACAATCTACAAACAAATTAGATCCCCAACTGCGAATATTAAACTTTGTACCCAGGACTTGGATTGAACCATTTTGCGTATTTACAGTGAAACGGGAATTATTCTGTGTAACTTCGAAGTAAGCTTCACCAATCAACTTGTAGTCTCTAGACGCACTGTTTTCTTCGCTAGTCTTGAGTAAAGAAGAACCATCGTTTAGAATAACTTTTGATTGGTCAGACAAATTAATTTCCGAAATTGAACCATTTGCTGCATTAAAGGATAATGGATCTTTAGAATAGAAAAAGAATAAACCAATGAGTACCAAGGCAGCAGCAGCCGCGCTTGCCATGGACAAAATGATTCTTTTAGCAAATTTTGGTTTTTGAATAAGTCTTTCCTTTACGAGTTTGTCGTAAGCAGAATCTTTATTGTGCTTTGGGAGTACTAACTGATCCGTAGCCTTTAAAATTTCCTGGATTTCTTGCCATTCACCTGTTTCTTTAAGTTTTTGTATTTCACTTTCCGCAAGTTCTCCACTTATTATTTTAGCGTAAATATTTTCATCATAAGCCATGATATGGTTTAGTTTTTTTTAATGTTAAAATGGTACTATACTTTTTTATGTACCTGTCTTAGCGTTTTTAAGGCAAGATGCATTCTTTTCTCAACTGCCTTAAGGCTGATGTTTAATTCTTCTGCAATCTCCCTGTATTTTTTCTTATCAATTCTATTCATTAAGTAAACGATACGTTGTGTTTCTGGAAGATCAGATATCGCTTTCTCTAGTTGTTGTTTGAATTGATTCTTTTGAAGTATAAACAATGGGTCATTATTGTCAACTTTTTGCTCAGATGAATTTTCAAACTGCAGTACTACCTTGTTATGTTTTACCTTATTTAGGAATAAATTATGCGCGATAGTAAACAAATAAGATTTCGCTTTAGCTAATTCTACCTTTTTGCAATTTTCCCATAATTTGATAAAAGCGTCTTGTGCTAAATCCTCAGCAGTTTGCATGTCACCAGATTTGTAATAAAGAAAATTCCTTAGATACTCACTATGTTCATAATAAATATCCTTGTAAACTTTTTCTTTGCAAATACTCAAAGGCTATCAATTTTTTGTTAAAAATAGGGCGGAATAAAATTTAGAATATTCCGCCCTTAAGTTACATTTTATTGCTGTTATATTGCAATACAATTTCTGATCAATTTCCGTCGTCATCGTCGTCATCGTCTTCATCATCATCATCTTCTTCATCCTCCTCCTCGTCATCATCCTCGTCGTCGTCATCCTCTTCGTCTTCGTCTTCATGGTCTTCATCCTCCTCCTCATCATCATCATCCTCTTCTTCACATAAGGCTAGGGCTTCGATGAATTCTGCCTCTGATTCAAATACTTGACTTGTGCCATCAGGATGAATTACAGTAATTGGATAGATCAAGCTCGGGTAAGTTTCTGCATTGGGGTTTTGTGTTTCCCATACTTCCAGAGCATCCTCAAGCTCTTCTTCACTATTATACAATTCTATACCAACATCTTGGTAATCTATTTCAATTGGAAAACTTATCTCAAAACACTCCACATCGTAATCTAAGTCGAGTAATTCATCATCATTGCCATCAGTAATTGTTCCTTGCTGTGACGCGGAAGAAGGTTCCACTTCATCTTCATCCATGTCTCGATCGCAAGAATTTAACAAAGTAAACATAAGAGACCCGAGAATGAATAATTTTAAAAATTTGATACCAGTCATAATTTAAACATTTAAAGGATTAAGTAATTATTTTCGTCCTTTAAACAAGTGAGAAGGTATTTACCCTACCTTGTGCTCAAATTATTTTCTTCCTTATACCCTACAATATTCCTAATCATCCCATTAAACACAAAATAATGAAATGGCAATATAGAATACCAATACATTCTTCCTAAAACACCTTCCGGCCGAAAAGTTGCTGTTTGCTTTAAAATATCCTTGCCGTTTTCTTTAACAATCTTAAATTCTAACCAAGCATCACCTGGTAAAATCATCTCAGCATATAGAAGAAGCCTCTTTTTCTCTTCGTCTGCTACAAGCACTCTCCAGAAATCAAGGGCATCTCCTGCTTCGATTTCATTTTCATGTGTACGTCCACGGCGTAAGCCTACTCCTCCGAAGATTTTGTCTAAGAAGCCTCTAAGACGCCATAAAATATTTCCATAGTACCAGCCACGTTCACCACCAATTGACCATACGTTTTTCATTATTCTTGAAATGTCTATTTCAGATATTTCTCTTTCCTTTGAATCGCGAAAACAACCATATTGTGGAACGATCATGTTTTCTTCCAATGTTCTGTCATCCAGGCTACTAACAAAACTATCTTTCCAACTTGATACGACCATATTTTGCTCAATGCGTTGAAAGGCCATTTTCACTGCGGCAGCATATGAAATGTTTTTGATATTGAGAATCTTCTGTAGATCTGTGTTGCGGGCAATTACATTCACCTTCATACTATTTACAAGATTAACTGCGAGTGGATAAGAAATAGAGGTGACAAAATATAACCAATAGGAGGACAGCCTAGGCGTCATGATCGGCACCGTAAAAATGTATCGTTTTAAATTTCTAACTTTTGCATATCCTAATAAAATCTCTTTATAGGTAAGTACCTCACCATTACTGATGTCAAAGTTTTTATTTAAACATTCTGGGTTTGATAAAACACCTGTCAAATACTCCATCACATTTCGGATCCCAATAGGTTGACATTTGGTGTTGAGCCAGCTTGGCGTAATCATGATGGGGAGCTTCTCGGCCAGATCTCGAATTATTTCAAAGGAAGCCGATCCAGAACCTACGACAATTCCAGCTCTTAATGCTGTAAGAGGAGCTATGCAAGAATTCAGAATGTTTTCTACTTCTAATCTAGATTGTAAATGTGCTGATAGATTTTCAGTTTCATTGACAATACCGGTTAGATAAATGATCTGTCCCACAGAGGAGACATCCATCAATTTTTTAAAGTTCTTTGCAGAGTCACTTTCTTTTTGTTCAAAGTTACCAATGGAAGCCGACATGGAGTGAACTAGGTAATAAGCAGCATCAAAGCTTGTTGGAAAATTTTTGATTTCTTCTGGCTTTAAAAAATCGACTTCAACAACTTCTACTTTACCATTCCATGAATCTAAAACTTCAAACCTGTTTTTATCTCTGGTACAGGCAATTACCTCATGTCCTTGCTCTATTAATACAGGCAATAGTCTTTTTCCGATATAGCCAGTAGCACCAGTGAGTAGAATTTTCATAAAGTATTATTGTGGGTATATCAAGTGGTAAATAAACAAAAGTCAGCGCGGATTGTTTAAGTTCTTATTTGTGGGTGGATAAGATTTAAAAGGGGTATCCCACGGCTAAATTGTAAATAATGTTTTCATTTCGCCAATTTCTATCACCAAATTCAAACTTGTCAAATGACCATTTGAATCCCTCGCCATAGTATGCTTTACGGATAGGCATGGCAACATCCAATCTCAAAACAATATATTCAATGTCAATCCGGATGCCAAGTCCTAAGCCTATTGCAATTTCTTTCCAAAAAGTATTGACGTCAAACTTTTGTCCCAAGCTGACATCATCTTTAAGCAACCAAATATTTCCTGCATCTACAAAAGCGGCACCTTTTATGAAACCTAAAATAGGGAAACGATATTCTGCATTCATTTCTAGTTTAATGTCTCCAGTTTGATCAATAAATTGTTGCTCCACACCTTCTTCAGGCTCAAATTGTGTGGCAAAAGATCCTGGTCCTAAATCTCTTAATTGAAAAGCCCGAATACTATTTGCACCTCCTACAATAAATTGTTCGATATACGGCAATACCTCAGAGTTGCCATAAGCAAATCCTATTGCTGGATAGAATCGATAGGCAAGGGTGCTATTATTAAATTTTTGATAATACCTCAAGTCTGTTTCTATGGACGTGAATTGAGCAAAGGGGCTTCTGAATAAACTGTATTGGTCATTCATATTCTTTGGAAAATCGAATGCCTTTGCAGTTACTTGCAAGAGGTTTCCAGAAGTCCTTAGGTTACCTTTAAAGAACCAATAATCTTTTATGTTTTCAGCGGATTGATTGGAAAATATGTAAGTGTAGTCTAAGCCAACAATAAAAGAATTCTGAAAACTACTCAAGAGTCGGGGAGTTACATTTAATAGGCTATCAAACGCCATTGATTTTTCTAGTACTTCTACACGGTTGATACTAACAGGGTATAAGCTATGCTGTTTTTTAGAAGTTTCTTTCCATTGATATCCAAATTTTAAGTTTGTAGAATTTAGACTATATAGGGATACTCTTCTTTGAAAATTATTTCCTATTGAAAGACTTGTGCGTGGAACATAGAGTCCAGAACTTGGCTTTAGTTTAAAGGGAATAATGAATCTAGGCGCCGCTAAGCTTGTTTCTATATTGAAATCTAGTGTATTTATAAACGATAAATTATTACCAATTTGGGTTTCAACTCCTCCAGATAAAGTAGTGGAAAAGGTGACTGCTTTCTTGAAAATATTTTTGTGTTGGTACTTTGTAGATGCACCTATTCCGTAGAAGCCTCCGGTTCTATTATTTAATTCAAAATTTGCAGAGAAATTTTGATTATAATCTGGTGTTAGATAATAACTTCGATTTAATATTGGATTTAAGCTGTCTCCTTGACGTTCATATTTCAGATTTACAAATTTGAAAATACCTAAGTCAAGTAGGTGACTAACAGAAGCATCTTGCAGATCTTTCCTCACAATCTCTCCTTCGCTTTGCAAAACCATTCTATCCAGAACTTTGTGATCCATCAGATGATAGTCTTCAATAATTTTTATGTCATCCTTATAAATTAGTGTATCCTTTTTAGTTTTAAGGTCGGTATTAGATAAGTCATAATTTGGATAAATGCTGGTCTTTCCAATTTTGTATCTTCTTTGCTCTTGGCCGCTTTCACTTGTTTGTACTCTAAAATAGATGTCAGTGGTTAAGGTATTTGGAATGCTGTCCACAAAGTAATAAATGTAACGATCATTAAAATCCAAGTAACCATATTTGGTCGCTACATTATCAAGCCTGAGTCGTTCTTCTGTAAGTAAAACTTCGGAGTAATAAGCACCTTTCTTAACTAAGCTCTTTGCTTGGTTTTCTGCGATGAGTCTACCTATTTCAGTGCTATCGCTAGGCATGAATATTTCGTTGACCTTATATTGTCCACTCGTTAAAATAATGTAGTTTAATTCAACTTCTTTTCCTTTGACTATCGTGTCTATTTGGACATCTGATCTAAAAAATCCATTATCTTTTAAAAGTTTTTTTATTCGGAGTTTGTTGGTAGATTGTTCTTGTTCATTATAAAGAGCAGGCGCTTGACCAAGGTTTCGTTGCATCCATTTCCGCAAGCTTTTTTCTTTCTTTGCCTTTTCTCCCCACTGATGTATCTTTATGGGAAACTTGAATAAATCGTCACTTGCTTGTGGTTTAATGACTTCAATTAATTTTGCTTTAAAGGTTTGTTCATTTCTAGATTCTTTTTCTTTTTTGTAGGTAACTCTTGTTTTAGTTATTAGTAGCTGATCTTCTTTTAAATGCTTTGAAACACTACATCCAATCAAAAAGAAAAGCAAAATCAGTAATTTTGTTAGATTTTTAATGCTCATGTTTTGCCTTCTTATTTTTTCCACCAAAGGATTTACTCACAGATATGCCTGCACCAGATTTAACAGAATTCTCTTCGTTTAAAACATCAAAATCACTACGCCTAAAAACTTTTAATAGGTAGTTTCCTTTTGCTGTTAACTTATATTCTAGAACAAAATCCCCAGCTACTTGTGAAAAGCCTGCGGATTGAGTAGTGGAATTTAAATCTACATTTCCTGTGGCCTTAAAACTCAATCTATCGTTAATGTTTTTGCTGACTCCTACACCTAATTCTGTCACGGTTGCTCCATTGCCTTCGTTGGCGTACTGAGATTTATAAGAATTTAAATCAAAATCTATTTCTATTCCCTTAATGTATTTATCCGCAATCTTGTTTAGTTCTTTAGAAACAAATTTACTAACACTTCCTAGAACAACCGTTTCACTTGCGTCATCAAATCCAGCAGTACCTGTCGAGGCTATAAATCCATTAAATAAAATCAATCCAAATACTTGCTTGTTTAACTCGCTTGGATTTGTTTGTAATTCTGCTAGCTTTCTTTGAATTTCACTATTTAATACGGAGCCCTCTGACTGAGGAAGTTCAATGTCGAAATTAAATGCGGGATCTGAAATGTTTCCTGTCATTTTCATTAAAACATTTACATCTTGTCTTTTTTTAGCCTCGCTTGCTTCCGAGTCAGATAGGGTCGTTTCGTTGCTTACCAATTCAAACGGAGTAGCCTTTGTGGCATACTTTGTCGTTACATTAAATCGTGCGTTTAATGGGTCACCATTAAATTCGACTGTGCTACCTTGTACAATTTCGAAATCACGTTTGACCACATCAGTATAAGAAAATCTATACTTGCCTGATTCTATGATATAGGAACCAAATATGTCAATAGAACCACTAGGATGTAAATTGATTAATAAGTTTGAATTTCCTTGGCATACCAATTGGTCGCCTGTCAATGGATCTACAATGACTCTAAAGATAGCCTCGTCAGTTAATTCTAGGGATAATTTCACCTCCGCTGGTAAGGCACTTTGAACTTCATAAACGACTGCTGTCGTTGTTTCATTTGTAGCTTGATAGGTATTTGGATTGCCAAAAATTATGAAGGATTCTTCGACAAAACTATCCTCTTCCGAAAATGCTGATACACTTAATTCCGAGCCTTCCATAGTTCTTGCTTTGATATCTATTATTGGTTGCTCTACGGGGCCTTGGATGTCTGCAATGGCACTCAAATATAGTTTGCCGTAGAATAATTCATTGTCTTGAGGTGCTGTATTTAAAAAGGTAAAACGATCGGTAGTCATTTTTAGATTTAACATCAAATCAGAAAAAAAGCTGTGGTTTATTGTGCCACTCAAAGTAGCAGCATCTTCTCTATGGTCTATTAAATTCAATGTACCTAAGTTTATTTCTTCATTGTCAAAGGATACCCTTCCTTCTGGGATACTATACCTGGTATTGGTGAAGTCAATAATTGTGCTCACATCATTTAAGTTTATTGCACCAATCAACTCTGGTTTTTCTGGTGTTCCTTGTAGGGTGAATTCTCCGTTTATTGTGCCTTCACTTTGACCGATTACACCTGCCATGATTGGATCAATTAATCTTAGCTCAATAGATTCTAGATCGGCTTTTACGTCATACTTTGTTGTACTTAAATTATAGTCACCACTTACATTTATTTTGTTGCGTCCTCCTTCTAGTAAAATATTTGCAAGAACATTTTGTGTGTTGATTGGATTTTTTAAATCTATGGAAAGTGTTCCAATCGATTCTTCATTTAGAGATAGATCTGGAATACTTAAATCTGCAGTATAATGCAAGTTGTCAAATGGATCAATAATTCTAAGTTGTCCATTGAGTAATCCTTCAAACGAAGTGTTTTCTATGTTGGCAATTTTGGAAAGTTCTTCAATTTGAAAATTCTCAAACGAAATCCCAATTGGCGGTATAGCTTCATTGTTTTTAGCTGCTAAACTATGGATGCCAATAGATTGTTCATTATAGGCAAAAATCAATTCATTTATATTTAAAAAGTCCTTTCCAAATGAGATGAAATTTTGTTCATCAATGGTCCAATTCCTATTATTAGCCACCAGATCTTTTTTAAATTTTAATCGAAAACCATCTAATGTGTTTGTCATTATTGCTGCCATGTCAATCATTTGATGGAGGCTGTCATTTTGCACATCCAATCTAAAGAATGTACTGTCATTCATAACTGTATTGCTTAAAATAGCTAAGGGGATGTTTATACCATTCGAAGCTTCCAACTGTTTAATGGAGGCTTTACTGTTTAGTTTCCTCACATCTCCTATTGCAGTCCAATTCATAGCTTCCACTCTAATACCACTGATCAAGAGTTCTTCAATTACCATTCCTATGTTCATTGTTTTTGCATCAGAGTTAAAGGCTGCATTTAATCTTGCGTTCTTGATAAACTCCAAAGTTGGAACAAAGAGGCTAATAGGATTGGCATCCAAGAGTTCAAAGGACATGTCAAAGTTTTGAGATTTTTCTATGGCATCAAAAGCCAATATTTTTTTGTCTGTCGCAAGTAAATGCTCTAAGGAGAAATATTCATTGATGTAAGCCAAGGCTAGGCTATACATTTCATTAAAATCGTAATCTCCTTCTAGTTCACCTGTTAAAAAAGAGGAATTTATGCTTAGTTTTCGATTGTTAATGTCTATGTTTTTCGCTTCTATTTCTAAACTATCTGTTGCGTAGGTTTTTTCATTATTAGTGATGGCAAGATCAGAGAGGTTTACACGGCCCTCAAAATCATTGATCTGCTTTCCACTAAAGTTCATATCCATTTTAACGTGTAGATTTAGTGCGTCGTCAAACAAATTTAACTCTTGTAAATTGATGGTGTCGACTAGCATGCTAAAGTTATAGACTGGTTCTTCCAAATTTAAACTAACCGTCCCGTCAAAATCTATTATGGCATTAGGGTCGTTTAAGTCCAAATTTCCTGTGAAGATTCCTTCCTGCAGTAGACCATCTAGATTTATGTTTTTATAATTATATTTAGCATATTCTATTTCTTCAATGTTCAGTTTTAAGTTTGCATTTAAACTGTTTACTTCAAAACCTTCGCCAGTCAGTTCTGCTTTTAAGGTAACAGCTCCAACTTGCACACTATCTCCAAATATCTCTGCCAGTTGAAAATCATTTAAACGAATATCCCCTTTATATTTTGCGGAGGTATAATCTGAATCAAAATCCATAAAAATATCACTCTCCATGTCACCCAATTTGGTGTTGAGTTTTCCTGCTAAATCAAACTTAGTCAAAGTGCCTTTGTATAGACCTTGATAATTTATATTACCCAAACTATCTAATAGAGGCGGCAATGCTTCTTTTGAAAATCCAGACAAATCTTCTGCTTTTGTAAACAGTTCTTTAATAGCCAAATCTAATTGCAAATCAGACACTTTAGGCAAACCCATAATTTTACCAGTGATGTTAAATCCTGTATTTGCATCTGTAGCCAAAATTAAATCGTTAACTGTCAGGTCATTTAAGGCACCTTTCATTTTGCCTTTTAGATTGAAGACCCCAAAGTTTTTTAAAGCTTCTGGAAGTTCTATATCTTTTAGAATAGAATTTGCTTTTTCGTAGGAGCTTGATAACTCCTCAAGCTCTAAATCAAATCTGAGTTTTTCCATATCCAAAACATGCTGTACAGATCCTTTTAAGTTCAGCTTTAAGACATCTTTCACTTGGAAGATCAAGGACTCTGTTTTAAATTGATTTAAGCTGCCTTCAACTTTTCCATGGAAAAGTATGGAGCGATTCGTCGTTAAATCTAAGTAGGGTATTTCTCCCATTGCGGCGACTAAATACTCAAGGTCTTGAGAGCCAATATTGGTTTTTGAAAATTCAGATAAAAATAAAATGTTTTCAAAATTGTTTGCTAAATCTGCAAATTTTGTAAAACTAAGTTTAGTGCTGTTTTGTAAGCTTGAATTTGGAGTCTTTAAAATCAATTCACTTATGGATATTTCATTTGTGGAAAGCGAAAAATCAGTACTAAAATCGTTAAGTTGTAAACCACTTTTTTCTTGTAAACTTACCTTTTTAATTAATGCCTTTAGCAAGTTTTCTTGCCATGCAAAATCCGAAATTTCTACTTTAATATTTTCTAAATTAATGTCGTTGGGATTTAGTTTTCCTTTTTTTTCAATCGCATGCCCTTGACGATATATAAGATTTAATTCTTCAACACTAAGGTCACTTGCGGATAGATCCCATCCCGTATACGGTAGACTTAAGTTTTCTGCTTTCTCCTTATTCGTTTCATTAGTTAATAATAGACCATTCACTCCACTACTTTGGGTCACTTTAACCGCAGTTTTATTCAAATGAACATTTTCTATTTCTAATCTTTCCTTTTCAATATCTATTCCTTCAATAGCTGCAGAAAATTCACCAATATTCGTAACTAAATTAATGCCTCCAAATTGATCATCTAATTGCAGATCCAAATTGTGTAAGGAGACCTTTCCAATACCAAACTCCCAAACTTTAGCAGTGCTATCTTTTGCTACCTTTGGCTTATCCGAAGTAAAAGCATCTATTATAAAGTTATAGTTGAAGAGGGAATCTGTTGAAGCTCGCTTAAGTTTTATTTTGGCATTTTCTAGATTTACATCATTTAGGTAAATCTTCAAATTGAAAATGGAAAAAAGTCCAATAGAGATATCTAGTTCTTCAGCAAAGAGCAGGGTATCTTGTTCATGGTCCTCAATATAGATATCCTTTAGCGCAACGGTCTTAAAAAAATCAATGTCTACCGCTCCAATATTTACTTGTGTATTAAGTATAGTAGTCAATTCTTTTGTCACTTTTTGGACTAATTTTGACTGTACGGAAGGATATTGAATGGCAAGCCATGCCAAGCCAAAGACTAGGATCAAGATCAGAAGTATCATTCCAAAACCACGTACAATTTTCAACAATTTGCCCATAATAAATTCGGTAGCAAAGATATTCTAATTTACTTGAATTATATTTTTAATGGTAGATCTTAGGATTCTAGTACTTTCGACAAGTAAAAGAAGGCTAACAATGATCCCTTTTTACGAATTACTTATTATCTTCATCTCATGCACAGCCTCCAAACCAAAATAGAAATCAATGCCCCCGCCCATTTAATTTGGGAAGTGCTAATCGACACTATCAATTATGACAGGTGGAACCCATTGATACATGAAATAGAGGGTGAATTTTATCAGGATGCTGAAATACGAGTGCGACTCTGTCCCGATGAAGAAAGTATACTTGAACGGGTGAGAACGAAACTTGATAAACGGAATCAATTAAAAGGTTCCCCTTTTGAAGAAGATATTAATAGCTTAAACAAGAAATCTAGTTATGTTGCTAGAGTGACCACATATAAGGATAGTGAGGTATTAGAATGGGGGCGAAGTTCTTTCTGGCTAGGAACATACAATCATAGATTTTCACTTATTAAAGTATCTACAAAAAAGACTTTGTTGGAAAACGAAATACAAATGGGCGGCAAACTCATATCCATGGGCTGGGATAAATTTATCAAACATTATTATGAAGCTGGTCTTGAGTTGATGAATGTAGCTTTGAAAGTGAAGGTAGAGGAGGGGGCAGATTTTTATATTGTGGAGTGAAGGGGGAATATCTATAATGTGCAAACTTGTTTTTCTGAAAGCGACAATTATCTTATTTGCAGACCATTAAACCGATATTAGATATTTAGCAATAATAAATTCTCATCAAAAAATCAAAATTCAATACTAAGTTAGGCAGAATTAGTTAGTAAAAGTCAAATTAATAGGTCACTTTAAATGCCATTTTCATTTTTTATCTAATACTTTTTTGTTAACTTTAATCGGAAGATAGGATTTAAAGGCAATTCTGTCTAGAGTAAAACACAAATCTATACCACAAAAGCTCGAACAAAATTAGTTTAAGTAAAATTTTGAAAAATAGCTTTAACCAAATGAAAATTCCAGCAATCATCATTGAAGATGAGTTGAATGCGCAAGCAATTTTGACTTCCATTATAAATGATTATTGCCCCAATGTTCAAATAAAAGGGGCTGCTTCAGATGTTGAAGGTGCAATCCAATTAATTAAAACCATTCAACCAAAACTAGTATTTTTAGATATCAATCTAGGTGAAGAGTCTGGCTTTTCGGTGTTAGATCAATTTCTTTTACGCCCATTCAAAGTCATCATTACATCGGCATATCAAGAACATGCTTTAGAAGCATTTAAATATGGGGCGAAAGATTATCTACTTAAGCCTTATTCCCCAATTCAAGTCGCAGCCGCAGTAGAAAGAATAAGTAAAATTCAAGAGCGCGATACGGCCTTCCTGAAATTAGAATCCTTGATTCGTCAATCCATGTCCAATCGAAAAATCAGCCTTCCAACAAATGATGGAATCGATATTTTCAAAGTAGATGAAATAATTAGGGTTGAAGCGGATAGGGCTTATTGTAATGTGTGCCTTGTAGGTGGCGTTCGAAAGATGATCAGCAAGGCATTAAAAGAAATTCAAGTTGTGCTTCCAAGCCAATTTTATCGTGTCCACTCCTCTCATTTGATTAATCTGAACAAGCTTGATAAGTATACAAAAGATGATGGAGGTTATGCCATGCTGTGCGATGGATCAAAAGTTCCGATCGCCAGGAGAAGAAAAGTTGAATTTTTGGATCTCATTCAGCAGGATAGATGGAACGTAGATTGGCGAAGTGTTTGAGGAACTTAGGATCGGGGTCATAGGAATTTGATTAAAGGGACAAAGCTTAAATAAATTGGAAGAGAAAGCTGTTGTTGCTGTATCATTTCAAAGATCAGATGAAAAACCATTTGAGGTCATTATAAAAGACAATGAGATAAGCCGAACCAAGAAGCATCCGGGTGCTACACATAGGTCTTATGGTAGTACGATCACAAGTAGGCGATTGGCATTTATTAATAAGCTTAAGGATAAAGACTTTAAGGTAGTGCCTAATTATTCAGATGAAGGTGCAGAAGTTAGCTTAGAAATTTCTTTTTAACGTAAGCTTTTATCTAAAATGCAATTCTTTCATTTATCCTTGATGCAGTTTTATTTAATACAACCGCTTATACATGCTTGTTTACCGCTCGGAAATTAGGGCTAAAACTCAAATCTATTTTTCTCCCTTTTATGTAATCTACAAGCTCCTTTTTAGATGCTATTTTAACATGAAATTGCAAGCAAAACTTCACGTGGTAATTATGAATTGGATAATAAACTGGAAATTCTTTTTTTCAACACTTAATTGTATTGAGGATTATATATAAAGTACATTAGACGTTTGCAAAAAATACTAATTAATAGTAAAGTAGCCCTGTTTTGAAACAACTCAAATTAGCAAAAAGAATTCAATTCAATTTTATTTAGACTTAGTATAACAGCCCTTTTCCAGGTTAAATATATTGATTTAAGATGGGTATATGGCATTTAAAATTCACATGAAAGTTTGTGTTTTGGATTCACTCATAAAATCTATATCTTTAATTGATATCTTTAATAATATCGCTATAACACTGCTAAAAAGTTCAACCATAGAAAACATCGTCTTTATTTTTATAATATGAAGAAGAAGCCCAAAATTATAATCACTCCAAAGAAAGTAGAGGGTCAGGTGAACTCATCTGAAATGTCTGGTTCTAAAATACCAAAAAAGGAATTGGCCCTAGATAGAAATATAAGTAATAATATTGTTAAGCTTAAAAAAATTATGTCTGACAATAAATTATTAGTTTCTGGGCTAACTTTTATTTTTCTAAGCCTATTCC
Source organism: uncultured Saprospiraceae bacterium (assembly GCA_938018185.1). Lineage (GTDB taxonomy): Bacteria > Bacteroidota > Bacteroidia > Chitinophagales > Saprospiraceae > JALZVN01. The sequence goes on along the minus strand of CALIIW010000095.1, from coordinate 37,422 downwards.
TCGTCCTTAGTAATTATAATAAAAGTAATAATCATAATACAAGTGATCAAAAAGAATTGCCATCTGCTGATGGGGTCGATATTAAAGAACCACCCAAAGAAGTCCCCCCTTCAAAAAGCGAGAATCTTGATTTGTCAGAATTATTAGCTGTTGCTCAAAAAAGAGAAGGTTATAGACAAAACATAAAAGTTCTTGATAGTATTACCTCTATTAAAACGCTATTACAAAAAGAAAGAATACCAAAAAGGATGTTAAATGAATTGGTATATCTGGCGCAAGAAAATAACATTGACATATTAAAAAAGGGTAAGACTTGGTATACTATAAAATCTAAAGCAGCTGATGAATCTACAGAAAAATTTTATATTTATGAAGAAAGTCCTAGCCAGTATTTTGTTATTAATGGTCAACCAAAACCAGAGATCAAATCCATCACAAAAGAAGTTCACATTAAGATTAAGTCTATCGCGGGTGTCATCAAAACATCTCTATGGGATGCAGTCCGGGACAGTGATGGAGATGACAGAGTCGTTGGTAGGATGGAGGAGGCGTTAAAGTGGGTGGTAGATTTTTATCATGTTGCGCCTAATGACAAGTTTAAGATCATATATGAAGAAGAATGGGTGGACGACAAAATGGTGGGTGTGGCAAAGTTACTCGCTGTTACCTTCTATACCAATAACAAAATATACGATGCCTACTATTATAAAGATGAAAAGATAGAAGGCTACTTCAATAGAATGGGGCAATCAATGAAAAAGAAGTTTTTAAAATCACCAGTAAAGTATAATAAAATTACTTCAGCTTATAATCCTGAAAGGGTCCATCCAGTTCTAGGTGATAAAAGGCCACATTTAGGTACTGACTTTTTTGCAAATAAAGCGGATCCAATATTTGCAGTAGGAGACGGAACTGTCACAGCAGCAACGTTTAAAAAAAATAATGGCAATTATGTAAAGATAAAGCATGACAATATATATCAAACACAATATCTGCATATCATGGAGAATGGTTTTGCAGAAGGAATAAAAGTAGGTGCTAAAGTAAAGCAAGGACAGGTGATCGGGTATGCAGGACAAACAGGCTTAGCTACAGGCGTTCATGTTTGCTTCCGTTTTTGGAAAAATGGTGCACAAGTAGATCCTTTAAAAGAAGAGGCCGTCCAGTCTGATGTACCCACACAACTGGATAAAGAATCTTTTCAAGAAAGAAAAGATTCCTTATTACTCCAGATGGATGAGATTCCTTTTTTTGATCTATCGTTTTAAATGCTTTGCCCAAAAGTGAGCGCACCATCTACAAAGTCAACATTTATATTTTGACCATTTTTAATTTCTCCAGAAATAATCCTTTCAGAAATAGCATCTCCAACATAAGTATCGATGACTCTTTTTAAAGGTCGCGCTCCAAAAGCAGGGGAGTAGCCCAAGTCTGTTAAATGTTGCTTAGCTGCTAAACTAATTTCCAATGTCATTTTCTTTTCTGCCAATAACTTAGAAAGTCGACCTAATTGTAAGTCAAGAATTTTTAACAGGCTTTCTTTTGATAAAGGTGAGAAAGGAATGATGGCATCCAAACGGTTTAAAAATTCAGGTCTAAATCCGCCGGCAGCAACAATTCGATCTCGTAGTTCGGCTTCCTGTGGTACTTTTCCACCATTGAATTGATCGACAACCCATTCACTTTCAGCATTGGAAGTGAAAATAATGACAGCATCTGTGAACGTACCTTTTTTGCCTAGTGTATCATGTAAATGCCCTTCATCTAAAACCTGCAATAGCAATTTGAAAACATCAGGATGCGCCTTTTCAATTTCATCAAATAAGACCACGGAATATGGTTTTGATCTGATTGCATCTACCAACAAACCACCTTCACCATAACCTACATATCCTTTAGGCGAACCTTTTAATTGTGAAACAGAATGCGACTCCATGTATTCTGACATGTCAAAACGGATGAGATTACTGCTATCATTAAATAAATTTTCGGTAATTGTTTTTGCCAATTCTGTTTTCCCCGTCCCGGTAGGTCCTACTAGGAAAAAACTACCAATTGGTTTGCCTTTTTCTTTTAAACCCGAACGGCTCCTTCTAATGGCCTTAGCGATCGTTTTTGCCGCTGCATCCTGACCGATTACTTTTGAAGTTAAATAGTCTTCTAGATCCATCAGTTTTTGTTGCTCATCACCTTGTATTTTTCCAGTTGGAATGCCTGTGGATAGGGCCACGATCGTTGAGATGTCACTATGATTAACTGCCTCTTTTTTCTCTTTTGACTTTTGCTCTAATTGACTTATAACACCATTGGCGTAAGCTGACCATGTTTTCGAGTCACTATTTGCGATTGGCTCTTCCAAGTCAACGGATTCCATTGCCAGTGGAGATAAAATATTCAGAGCTTCCTCCCAAAAGGCCGGCCACTCTTCATCGGTAGCTTCCTTCTCAAATGTTGTTAGTTCTTCTTTGACTTTAGTGATCCTGGCTTCCAGGTTATCTTCAAGTATTCGATAAGAAGCCATGGTACGATCCATCAGATCAATCGCAGAGTCAGGTAAGAATCGCTGTGGAAAATATCGTTTCGCTAGTTTCACTGTTTCTGAAACAGCGACCTCATCAAGACTGAATTTGTGGTGATCTTCAAACAGACCTTTTAATCCTTCCACCATTTTGATGGCTTTCGGAATCGAAGGTTCTTCCACTTTTAATACCTCAAAACGTCTGCTGAAAGCAGGATCTTTTTCAATGTGCAATTTGTATTCCTTGGTGGTTGTTGCGCCAATCACATTGAGTGCACCCCTCGCCAATTCCGGTTTGAGTAAATTGGCAATACCAGCTGCTCCGCCGTTTGTATCCAGTATCATATGTATCTCATCTATGAAGAGAATTACTTTATCCATCCGCTTTATTTCCGTCAATATTTTTTTAAGACGGTCCTCCACTTCTCCTTTGTATGAAGCACCGGCCACTAAAGCACCAATGTCAAGCTGATACAATTTTGCAGATTTATAATATTCTGATACATTTCCTTCTGCAATTTTTAAGGCAAATCCATCTACCAATGCCGTTTTACCAACGCCTGGTTCGCCTGTGATGATGACATTTGGTTTGGTACGCCTGCAGAGCACGTTTTCCATTTCTTGGATCTCCTTATCTCTGCCGAAGATAGGGTCAATTTTGCCTTGACTGGCCATGGCAATTTTATCAATGCAGTACTGCAAAAATGCCTTGGTGTTTGAGCTTGAATGCCCTGAAGATGTTGCTGAAGCTACGTTAGTTTCATCACTTTGATTCATCGCCTGTTGAAGCGTATTGTCTTTCAGGATTGCTTGCACAAGTTCATCTTCTGTAAGTCGAAGAGATCCTATATTTCCTTTAGCAAAACCTACTTCAGGTCTTGACAAAGCGCATAAAATTGAAAGCGGGCCAATGTGTTTTTCATTAAACATCAACATGAAGGTCTTGGCAACACTCAGTGTTTGACGAACTTTATCATCTGCCTCAGGCTCATCAGTAGGAATTCCTTTGGATTGATACTCATCTATTCGATATTGAGCCCAACCTTTTAGGTAGGATAGATCTTTATCAATCAATGAAAGAAAACTCGTGATTCCAACCCTGGAATTTAGCAATGCCATTAATAAATGCGGCGCTCCAAAACAAGATTGGTTTGAATCTTTGGCTAATTTTTGAGCGATTTCGATAGCCAGTTTACTGGCTGCATTCAAATTGGTTATTGGTGTCATTATCATAATAATTAGTTTAAATTCCTATGCGCTAAGTATTGAGGAAAACCCTACAACAGGGATAGGAAATAGTTTATGCTCATCAGTTTCAAATTGCTCAGATGAGGCTATGATTTCTTCATTTTGTTTAATTGAGTAGTCAAGTTTTAGTTCTAGATTTAATGGGAAATAATATTTAAGGATCTCATTCAGTAATTTTCTATCTTTTGAGTTTTCATCAAAGTATTCGTAAAATTGTTCATCAGATAATTCCTCTATTTTTAGGGTACAAGTTTCGAGGTAGTCGTATACTGTATTGCCAAGTGAAATATTGTATCCTAAAACTAAATCTGTCCCAGTGAGAGAGCTTCTTAGTTGTTTATTCATTGTACAGCTTTCCTCGATGTCGAATGTTAAAGAAACAGGCGTACCCAAAACATAGGTAATCAATGCTTTAGTCTTGTTTTTATCACCAATAATGTATGGAATAAGATGAATCGTTCTCACAAATCGTTTCCATCTATCATTTGAAATATTAAATACTCCCCAGAAGGTGTCAAACATTTTATCCAAATTTTCAAGATTGTTTAATTCCTCAAGTTCTTTTTGAATTCTGACCTTATTGTATTCAATTTCAAGTGGCTTGAAAAATCGGTTGGCACTTTTAAGCTCAGCTTTTAATTTATCTCGTTGATTTTGGGTTTTCTGCTCTGGACTTAATTTGTCGTCATCGCTTGAGATTTCATCAGCATTGCCTACTTGGGTATAAAAAGCTTCTGGGAGGTAATCTAAAATGGCTGTGCGACTTGTGTAAATTGTTAAAACACCATTTTCAATTTCCTCTAAATATTTTGATTCCTTTGGCAGACCTCTATGGTCCAATTCATCAAATTCTGTAGAAGGAGCTAAGCTTATATCGTTACTATAACTTCGTCTATGATTGGCTGAAGGTATCACATGAATTTGATTACTTTCAATCGATTTTGACCGACACAAGAGCCCAGCAAAGCATTCAAAAAGAATATCTGTGTTTAGTTCTTCAATCAGCACTCGTAAAAACTGTTCCCTATGTGTGTATTGATTATTTTTCATGATTAGATTCCACTTTGATCAGGGTGAAGAATGCGCTTTTTGCATTCAAATCATTTTGCAATTCTACACGGATCAATTCCCCTTCTTCTTTTGTCAGTTCACTCGCAATTTTTACATTTACCAATATCCCTCTCCCTCGTTTTCCTTCTTCTAGATTCATCAGTTGACGGCTGATATTTTCTACTTTTAACAAATTTCTATAGCGGCTATTACAATAAAGTTCAATATCTCCCTTGGTCATTATTCTGCCTCTAGACAACAAAGAGATTTTTAATTGATTGATAAAATCATCTGGGTTAATAATTCCTTTTCCATGCTGAATAGGGATAATGGATTTACTACCTGCTATGTTGATATCTTCTGATGTGACCTCTAATGCTATGGTGTCTCTGAGATGTTTGATTGCTTCTCCCTGGGTCTGCCAGTAATAGCAATAGAGTTTCGACACATTTGGCCTAAAGTTGGCAATACAATAATAACTTGATCCAGTGTTTTGATCTCTAAAGTAATCAGGGAGTTGACTTTTGATCCGGTTAATGGATTTTTCTATAATATCAAAATCCTCTTTCAACCGATTAACACCATCTTCTTTAAAAGTGCTATACTCTTCTTGTATGACGCCCATCAATCTATAAATTTGACTGGATGCATCTGCCCTGTTCAAACGCCGGATGCGGGCCCCAGATCGTTGCGTGAAGGTGCCGGGCTGACTATCAGGATTCAAGAAATCTACCTTTTGATATTCAGTTTCAGGATCTTCGTCCTTATTTTTTGCATCCTGTATTTTATGAACATCAAGAAAAAAATCATCCGTTGGCATGGGCAGCAAGATCCTGTCATAATTGCTTTTGACTACAAAGTTGTCTTTCAATTGTCTGTTGACCAAAGGAATGGTATTGGGGTATAAGATGTTCTTTAACAGATAATCGTTTGGAAGTGCCAAAGGAAATTCTACCTTAACCCAGCAGATCGGACTGTTGATCTCTAAAGTGGAAGTAAGGTCTGTCCCATCCAATAATGGTGGTACTTGATATTTATCGTTTCTAATATCAAATGGGAAGGATACTTGAATAAAACTATTCTTCAACCTACTGAAGATCATTTTCTCATAAGTATTAGAAATGTCTAGTGCTTCAAAAAGTTGTTGTGGTTCTGTGTCAGATTGCTTATTAAGGAAGGAATGAATTCCTTTATGGACTAGTAGTTCTTTATCTTCTTCACCATTCACAAACCATTTTGCAGCATGGAAGATGTGGTGATTTTTATCAAACTCATCAACGATGTTATTTCCTAGAAAAAAAGAGATGCTATCCTGTTCTTCTAATTTGCCAATATCAAGTCCGATCCAAAAATGTGTTGATTCTTCCCCGCCTGAAATTTCTTTGACTACTTCAGGGACATTGTCTGTTATTTGTATGGCCGTACTATCAGTAATGATGGCAACTACATCACAGTTGGGATAGCTATGCTCAAATAAAGGAGCAAAGTAATACTCATATTTTTCACCTATATCGCTTTTGCCTTGGATCTGAAAACTATCTTCGATGGTCGCGTGTATCCTTGATGCCTTTGGTTTGATTTGAGCCACTGTATATCCAGGTTCTGGTAGTAGGGATTGATCTGGAACAAGTGATTGCGACAAGCCAAGAACTATTTCTTTTTGTGATTCATTTATTTCTGCGTAGAGCTTTTCTAGTTCTACTGCATTGGCTTTGAAAATTTTGTCGACAATGGGGTCAAAATCATCTGGATTTAATTGCTTGACATTATCTTCATTGTTATCATACCAATAGTATGCTGCTTCTTTCAATAGATCTGATACAATATCTTTGCTGGTTTTTACCATTTCTTATTTTGCTTGATTTTTGATTTAATTGGTTTCAACCTTAAAAGGTGTATATAGAATGCTCATTTTAAACGAAGGTGATAATGCTGTTCCAGTACTTTTTAGATTTGCCTCTACTTCGATAGTAATTTTACGTTGATAAACCGACATGTTGCCATCTACCTTTTCAAAATTGAATCGGACTTGTACTCTTGATAATCTAAGTTCATTTTTTACAATTAGTTCCTGTAGATTATCTTTAAAATGTTTTCGGGCCACGGTTGACTTATCTACCAATCCTCTAGTAGACTCTTTATCTTCAAAATAGGAACTATATTCATGATAAAACACTTCTCTTTCATGGTCCCAAATTTTAAATCCCAATTTTTTGTCATAGGCAAATTCTCCAACACGCATAAGTACAATAGAGCGAATATGCATACGTATGGATTCCTCTAAATCCAACTTTGGAATAGCCGCTGATTTATTTATTAGTTTTTGAAAAGGAAAAGGGGTACTGTAGTACTCTCGCATATTAAATTTGTTTTTTATTTGAATTTTCCATTAGGATAATCCTCAATCACGTCAATGATCATTGCCGGCTTTGTGACTACTAATTTATATTGCATGGCACCAGCACCGCTTGGCCAATTTTCATCTTCGGACAACAACGGATTGTGATCTTTTAATGGAATCACTTTTATCAATTGTGTAGAAGCATTCAAGTAGTGATAGGATGCTTCATTTAATTGATGGTGACCAATGACATCCACACCTTGATTCCTTAATTCTTCTCTTCGTTCTGCAAAATGATGCGCTGCTGTCTCCGTACTACCAAAATAAGCCAACTCATGTTTGTCAGGCAAGTTAAATAGTTTTGCAAAAGCTGCTCCTTGCTTTAATCTTCCTTGTTTAAATCCTAAAATGCGTTCAAGCTCTGCCAAGGTTCTACCAGAAATAAATTCTTTAGGGACGATAAATCCTCTAATGAAGCATTCGAAATTTTTGCGGTAGAAATAGCGATTTTTAAGCATGCGGTATTATTTATTTAGATCTTTCGACAAATTACGATGAACAGATTTCACAAAATGGTGTGCCATTATCTGCCGCTTGCTGCATGCTCACTGACTGTTGAGCAGCACTTGAAGCTGATTGTTGCCCACCGGAAGCTTCCAAACTAAATTTTTCCAAAATAGTCATTGAAGTGGCTGTCATAACATTTCCAGGAGAGATCTCACCAATAAGAACGGTGGGGCATCCCAAGGTAATCGTTCCACCATGGGCTGTCATGTCTCCCATTCGAGCCGCTGGTTTACCACCAATTAATACGCCGACTGAACCTAAGATAATGGAATCTGGCGGCCCAACACATGTACACATATCACCCATAACAGCGGCCGGCATACCACCAATCAGTACTGTTGGTACACCAGGGCCCATAATTGGTCCGCCAACGTGAGGTATTGGAGGAACCCCTGGGGTAACCATAGGACAAACATGCATATCACCTATTCTTGCTGCTGGTTTACTCATGATTTAATTTTTTAATTTTGTTTTATAAAAAGTATTTAATAATGTCCTGTTAAACTTCTTCCGTGAAGAATAAATTTGATTTTTTTGAAATTAATTTATTCTGAACAATTTTATATTCTTGCAATTCTGTATTTTCGTTTTCAACTATAAATTTATCTATTGGTCCAAAGAAAGTTTCTAGTTGTGATTCATCCGCAGTTTCCAAAAAAGTAGGCAAGACCCTTGGGTCATAATATCGGAAATACAATTTTTTACCTTCCTCAGTTTTAACCAATAAGAATTTTTTCAGATGTATGTATAAAGATTTAAAATCGGAATTACTCTGAATAATAATACCCCAGTTTTGCTTTTCAAAATTGGCAATATACCAATCAGAAAAAAGAGATGGGGTAGGGAAGCTGAATAACCAAGGCCCCACACTATGAAGGGTATCAGCAGCTTCTCCTTTATACAAGCATTCATGTTCTGGGTTAAAGCGTTTTGCTTCTTCTATTCGTTCACGCATTTTAGCCGCATCCAATAAGAGGAAAAATTGCAGTGCCTTGCCGTCTACCTTTTCAATCTTACCAGCGGGTGAACTGGCTAACTGATCTTTTTCTGCCGGGTTTACTTTTCGTCTAATTTTTATTTTCATGGCTAAAAATTATTGAATTTTCACGTTTATTAGTACTTCGTTGGATTTTATACCGCCGTATTCTACGTAAACTATATAACTACCGGGGAGTAAGGGGAACTTTACGTAGGTTAAGATGTCAGGGTTGAAGTAACTGCCTATTGCCTCAACTTGTGCGATCACTGATTTTTCATCAAGCTCAACTATTCCATCCTTCTTAGGCATTGGTGCAACAGGACTAGGGTCCCTATCTTGTAAAAACCCGCTGAAATTTTTATCCGTTTCTATGTGATAGATATGAATAAGCATCGGTTGTGGAAATTCTTCCAAGTTTGCGGTTTCCATTATGTAGTCACCACAAATAATAATATATTTTTTATCATCTTTTAGATTTACGATTGCTTCTTTTGGAGCAGTAATAATAATCCCGCTTCCTTCAGGATAAAAATCTTGAGGAGAGCAACTATAATAATCTTTTGAATTAGGTACCACCTCATTAAATTCTTTTGGTGTAAATTTCATATTAGATTGTTTATTAGACACAGCACAATTTTGGGTTAGTAATAAAACTATTCCAAAAGTCAGAATAGAAATAATTTTAAATAATATTTTAGAAACCATCTGAGAGATCGACTTTTCTAATTGCTTTCGAACAATTTCTGCAAAACTGATGTTTACCGTTTGTTGCACCATACATTACACATTTAGAATTTTTACTTGCAATGTCTGTATCGTATCTAGTCGCTCCAGGTCCATTACCATAGAAGCAATGATCCCCAACATGTCCTTTTTCGTCATTATAGTGTGTTACCACTTTGTCTGGTTGTCCGTTTTCTCCATTTGCCACCATATGAACTTTGTGTCCGATTTCATGAATTGCTACATCGTTTTGATCCTCAGGAGATTCTTTTACCCACCAAGCTTTGGTACAAACAATGACGTAAGGATTCCTACCAGAAGCAAGACCCGCACGAAAACGATCTACTACATTAACTCTTAAGAAAATCTTTCCTTCTCCTTTTGGTAAAGAGGAAACGTTAATAGAAACTTTCTCACAATCATCGATATTACTTCTTGTGCATGGAATTGGAATGCATTTTTCTATAGGAATTTCAATTTTTACAAAACTTGGTGTTTTTGGTAATTCTTTTTTGTGACCTTTATTTTCCTTTGGGGAAGAACCTTCTCTTTCCGTAGAAGTTTCATATTGGTTTTTATTATACTGATAGAAACAAGATACAAACCACCCTTCATCTTTTACAATATTATTCCATAGGGAGCGAACTGCCACTGCTGTATCATTTACTTTTTTTCCAGGTGCTTTTATATCAACAACGACATTACGTTCGCCAGGACCAACCTTTATTTTATTAGTCCTCATTAATTGATTTGGATTTTTCACAGCTAAATGATCCGAATATGCAATAGAGATACAATGTTTTTTCTTCTCATTACCTTTAGATTTATCGATAGCTTTTTCAATTTTCTCTACAAAATCTGCAATATCGGAAGGAGAATCAGAAATATTTACCATGGCTTCCATTTCCTGTGATCCTAAATTTTCCATTTGGATGTGATTTCTTTCGTATTCCGCTGTAAGCCTTGTTAAATTTTCAGCACATGATGTTAATCCTTTCATCTTCAATTCCTGAATATAGAAAAATCGTTTCACCTTTACCTTTCCACCCGAAGCCACCTCATTTCCATTTCTATCTTTGGCAATTACTTCAAATTCATTATTACCAGCTACATTAACTTTTAGGTTTGTAATAATTTTAGTGCCATCCTCATCCGTCGTAAAATTTCTCTCTGAATCAATAAATTTGAAGTTGCCATTTCGACCTTTTTCATCATCAGAATACTTAATATTATCAACACCTTCCTTGAATTTGATGGAGAACCGATGCTTGCCTTTGGTATCAAATTTTACAAGTATCCGAGGCTTATTGGAAAGACGATCAATATTTTTGATGGTTTTATTGTCTACCCATTTTTCTTCACGTGGCAAGTTTACAAATTGATCTACCGTACCACTGACCGTTGTCGTATCATCACCATCTAAAAATTCAACAGAAACAATATTAGATTTTGATTTGGTGGGAGTAGGAGGAAGTGGTTTTTTTGGAGTAGGAGGAAGCGGTTTTCGAATTTTACTAGGAGGTGTTCCATTTGGTTTCGAAAGTACTTTCAACGGGATTACTTCAAAATCTTCTCCTATATCAATCTTAAGTAAACTTTCTTTATCTAACTTTTGTCTTTCATATTCAAATTCCCCAGCGTAGGATGACAAATCAATAAGAACTTTTTCTCCTACCATATGTTCCGTCTCAAGCCCAAAATTAACAGACTTCTCCTTTGTAATTTCTTTAATTTCATCTCCGTTAATATCCATAAAATAGCATCTTTTGATTCTCGGGATTTTTTCCTCAACATTATCTTTTGCTTTTTTTAAGGGACATGCTTGTACCGGATCATCCACCGCTTGATCAGACGCATTATAAACGGGTTCCTTTGGTGGAACATCTGCTTTTTTTATTACCGTTGCGCTAGCCATTTTTTTTAAGTATTACCATTTGGTTTAATTGAGTACTATGTTTTCTTTATAGTTTAATTGCCAAACACTCCTTGTATTTTTTTTATATACCTAGATCCTCAGCAGTTCTAATATCATCCTCTGGTTCATCATATTGAAAGAACCAGTCATTATTTTCATCAAAATGATATTCAGGAGGAAGAACAAACCCTTTCAATTTTGATTGACTACCTCTCCGGGTAGTGTAGATATAATCACTTCCTCTCTTCTCAAAAATGTAGGTTTGTACAATTACTGCTCCTCCTCCGAATGCCCTTCCGCCTTGATTCCCACCTAATAAGTCAAGATGGAGATCTCCGTTAGCTTGTTCAACATATTTTACGACAAAGGATACATGACCCCCTGCCTTTCCAATATTTTTCTTTACCATAAAGGAGCCGTAAGGTGCCTTAGTACCAGGCGAAATTCTTACTCCGTTGGGATATGAGGCAACCCGATACCAGTTTTGAGATCTTGACGGAAAATTTGAATTTTCGATATCGGAAAAATTAGTCCCTTTTTCTTCATTGGTTTTTCTGATTACCCAATTGATAAAACTGGAGCACCAAGCGTCAGACGTAGAATCTCTATCAGGCCGTCCTGATCCAAATTCATGAAACGCTTGTACTCTTTCAAATCCTCCGCCATCTCTATCGTCTTCTTGTACCCCCAGTTCCCGCTTAGCAATTTCTATCCAAGGAGCAAGCGGGTAAATAAGCTGAAACCATTTCCCTTCTATATCTAACCATTGATCAGCGGGTGCCTCGGTTCGTTCACCACTGGTACTCAGATTGGTACCACAATAACTTATAACATCTTGTTCCAAATCACCATTTCCGGTATGAGCATCTACTTTAAGATATAAGGAAGCATTATTATCTGTAGACGCAGTAACAGCATTTATCCAGGATTTTAAATTACTTTCTGAAGGTGACAATTTTATTTTTGCAATTGCCCAATCTTCAAATTCGGCTCTGTTAATTATCGATTCATCCTCTGCGAATGCTCCTACAGTGCACTCAATAGTTGATAGCTGGCTATCATCTTGCGTCACTTCAATGTCTGAATCAACAGAAGTAATTACTTGTTCTTTTCCCTGACGAATTTTTATTTGTATTTTTTTTGAACGAAGGCCTTGTGTTTCGACTACAATATAAACTTCCATGCCAATAGCCGCTTCTTCTAAATATTCGAAAGATATATTTTTACCGGTTTCTCTTTGGCTGTGAATATTTAGAACATCACCACGACGAAGACGTGAAGGAGTAGTAGGCGGTTCCTCCTGAGTTTTAATAGCACTTCTTTCTACATTATTACGTCTTGCTATCCTGCCTAAACCATCTCCACTCTGTACGATATACTCAGTAATCTCTTCTTCATAAATCGGTTCTACAACCATTTTACAAAAACAAGCATGAAATACTGCTGGACGACGTATGGTCAAACTAGGTGAAGAAGCATTATTGCCTGCATTATATATTTGGGAAACACTCATTATATTACCTCAATAATTTATTTATCTTTTCTGATCTAAATATTTATGCAATTTCGTTAATCTTACATCTTCTGGTTTTTTGGCTTCGGATAAGATTTTTTCTTCTTCTCCTTTTATCGGGAAACTAAACTTATATTCAATCTGCAAAAACATTAATTTTTGTATACATTGTTGCTTACGAATATTGCTCTCCTTTCCATATTTAATAGTTTGTACTATAAATTTTTCAAGATCCTGTTGATTCTTTTCACTACACCAATTTTCAAAATTGCTCTGCAAAAAGATTACAGACTTTTGAACAAATTTTCCAAGCTCTTTTTCTTGAAAGGCTGCGATTTGGGAATCTTTAATTACAAACATCTTTAGTTAATTTTGACTAAGCTGCCTTGTATAGTTGCTATCCCAGAAGTTTGCAATTTAAGCATTGCTTTTCCGCCTACTTCTGCGGGACCATCGCTAACTGCACTCAAACCTGCTTTACCTGAAATATCTACTTTACCATTAGTAGTCATTGCCACTCCTGCATCCCCATTAAGTTCTAAGTTACTCTTAGCTCCTATAGTTACATTTTTTCCTTTTTCAGTAAGATCACCACTAGCTGAAATAGTAATATTTTTTCCTTTCATTTCAATCTCCTCCGACTCTATAAGAAGTTTTTTCGGTGCAGAAATTGTTATCGATTCTTCTTTGGTATTAAGGATAATTTGATTATTCTTTTTATCTATAATAGTTATGCTCTCTTCACCTTCCTTATCATTGAATAAAATTTTATGCCCACTCCTTGTTTTTATCGCCTTGAAATTATTATCGGGATCTGAAAATTCTGGGCCTATTTTACCATGATACATGGAGCCTATGACATAGGGTCTGTCAGGATTATTATGTTCAAACTCCACCATGACTTCATCATCGATTTCAGGGATAAAATAAGTACCTCGATCTTTACCAGCATGATTGGTTTGTACACGAATCCAAGGTGTCTTTTCAGCTTCCTGCCATTTTAATTGGACTCTTATCCTTCCCAATTTATCTGGATCTTCGTTATCTGTCACTATGCCTACTTGAGAATGAGCTTTAGGGTTTATGATGTTCCGATTCATTGGAGGTGCTACATTCTTTATTGGGATGGCCCGAAACATATTGCGATAATCATTATGGCTGTTCAAAATATGTGATACATAAATCACTCTAAATTCTCCAATAAAACCTTTTTGAGAATTCACCTTAATTTCAGCACCGACTATAACGCTTGGATCAGAACTGTGAGCAGTGAAAACCGCCATATCTGTCAGGATGGAAGCTTTTTTAGTTTCTGCCAAGTGTTTGATGTGTTTGCTGTCAAAAACTAGATGAGAGACCGGGTCTATCGCTTCTTCGGGGAATGATCTATTCGATGTTTCTAGTGCATTATTAGTATTGTAATCAAGCCAACCTGGTTTGAAAATTGAAACTGATTCTTCTAATATATTATTCTCCTTTTCTTCATAAAAATGATTTTTAAATTTGGATGGTCGAAGATTCATTCCATAGTTATAGGAAAGCATGCTATCAGAACCAAAATGCAGATCAACCTTGGGGGATCCTTTAGGTATTTCTCCAAATACAATTTCTTGACCATCATAGTAAAACCATTCCCCATAGGTATCCGCCAAGCGACTCAAAAATTGATACGCAGTTTCTTTGTACCGAACGACATAGGGTATTTTTTTTGTATAAACTGGACGAACGCTCGAGCTGGCCTGTGTAGTGTTAACTTCATTAAAAATATCTGCAAGCTTTTTATCTTCAAAAGAAGCTACACTTTTTCGACCTTCTAAAAGATAAGTGGGGGAGTATCCTTTGAATATAATAAATGAATCTCCTGCATAGGTATGATCAATTTGTACATCATTGACATAGCCTTTGAAGTTAAATATTCCAGCAGGTCGTTCAAAACTAATTTCTACCCGCCGACCAACATTTGCCAGGGCGTTTTCGATGATCTCATTTTCGGTATCGCCCATTACTCCGGCATTTTCAGTTCTAACCATAATTTTGAACCGATTATGCCAATCAGTGCGCTGTTCGACTTCAACATAGTAAGGATGAAGTTGATTGTCACCTATGAATATGGTATTAGTTGCTGTTGCCACAATGATGATTTGAGGTGATGAAGAAAAAATAAGTTCTTGCAAATGAAGAAAGAGTGTAATCGACATTTCTGTCGATTACATTTCCTCATTCTTGTTAAGACGGTGTTTTTTAGGCAACCCAGACTATGAGAGGCACTTCGCCAATAGTTATTTCTTTACAGGAAAGCACAAGCTATTATTACAACTTGACCCAGGAATTGACATGAAATTCGCCTTCCAAATTAACTTCTTTACATGAAAGTACAAGCTGTTCTTTTGCCCCTTCCTTAATGGAGACAACACTACCATCCGTGTTGGCTGCGAATGCTTGGTAATCTTCTGTATAGCCTACACAATAAGCATCTACAAACTCAAGTGTTTTGGCAGTTTGGCCAGCGGCATCGATAAATTTTATTTGACCGTTTTGTTTCTGATCAGAAGCTACCATCCAGCCAAAACGGCTATCTTTACCATTGGTACCCACTACAACTGAAATTTGACCACCTTTTACTTCACCCGCTACTTGTCCTATAGCGTCAACATTCTGTTCAAATCCATAGGATAAGGAGATAACTTCACATTCTTCGATATTATCGGTAGAAAATAAGATTTTTATAATTGAAGCCATAATTAAGATTTTTTGGTTTTTTAATATTAAATTATAAAGTTTCCATCTTATTTTCTTAAAACTTCAACTTTTTCATTTATTCTTTTTTGGAGTTGTGAAAACTTTTCAATTAGTTGAGCCAGGTATTTACATGCGATTCACCTTCAACTTTTATTTCTTTACATGAAAGCACAATCTTTTCTGTTGCTCCTTCCTTAATGGAGACAACACTACCTGTTTTGTTGGGGGCGAATGCTACGTAATCTTCTTCATAGGATACACAATAAGCATCTGTAAATGAAAGTGTTTTGGCAGTTTGGCCAGTGGCATCGATAAATTTCAATTTGCCGGCTTGTTTCGAATGATTATCTACCGCCCAGCCAAAACGAAAATTGCTACCGTCGGTACCCAATGTAATTGAAATTTGACCACCTTTTACTTCTCCCGCAGTTTGTCCAATATTATCAATGTTTTGTTCAAGAGTATATTTAAGGTCGATCACTTCACATTCTTCGATAGTTTCTGAAGAAAATAAGATTTTAATAATTGAAGCCATAATTAAGATTTTTTGGTTGGTTAATATAAATTATAAAGTTTCCATCTTGTTTTCTTAAAACTTCAACTTTTTCATTTACTTTTTTTTGAGTTGTTTCAACTTTTCAATAATGATATTATTCGCTTTAATTTAGTTTAAAACGGTTTTCAACTTCATCACAAGGAAAGTTGCAGACTTTACTTTCACGAACGTCCTGCTATCCAGGTATTGGCATGTATTTCGCCTTCAAGATCTAATTCTCTACTTGAAATCACAAGTCGTTCTCTTGCTCCTTCCTTAATGGAGACAACATTTCCTGAGCTGGGTGAGAATGCATCGTAGTCTTCCTTGTAGCCTACACAATAAGCATCGAAAAATGAAAGTGTTTTGGCAGTTTGGCCAGCAGCATCGACAAATGTTATTTTGCCATTTTTTTTCATAGTACTATCTACCATCCATCCAAAACGGGTATTACTACCATCTGTACCTAGTATCACGGTAATTTGACCGCCTTGCACTTCACCTGCAACCTGTCCAATATTGTCAACGTTTTGTTCAAATTTGTAATTTAATGCGATCACTTCACATTCCTCAATATCATCAGCAGAAAATAAGATTTTAATAATTGAAGCCATAATTAAGATTTTTTGGTTTGTTAATAATTAATTATAAAATTTTAGGAAAAGTTACTCACCGCCTTCCTCGGCTGAAAAATTTCCTTGGGTGCCAGAATAATCAATCACATAATGTTTGGTCGCAAAATATGGTTTGACATTGACGGCAAGCAAAACAGCTTGTGGATTATTAGGATCTTTCTTTGGGCCATCTATTGTATATGATTCTATGAGTTTTCCATGTCCTTTTATCTTATCAAAGAAAGAATTCAATTGCCCCTTTATCTCTTCTCTGAGTTTACCGTCAAAGTTTTCGAAAGTTAGCGAATTGAAATAATCTAGCAACACTTTTGCAATCCAATCTTTGGACCTTACTACACCAATTGCTTTCTGATCAGGATCAGTACTTTCGTTTGCTAATGTGGTATCAGACATGGCAACAGTACCCCAATTTTTTTCATAGATGATTGGGATCATTCCCATTTTATCAATTTTATCTACATGGTTTCGAAGTAAAGGGATTCGAGTCCCTAGTACACCATCAAGTTTGCCATGCTTTTTGCCAGCAGAAGGTTGGATACCATTTCCATTATACATTTTTCCAGCTAATGGAGCAGACATCGGTAAGTATAGATCATCATCTTCTAAGCCTTCGTTCTTTTTGCGGGCGACTGCATAATTGCAGGTTACTATCGTATTTGCTAAATGCCGGGCATCTCCGCAAATTTTCTTTTCTTCAACATTATCCTCAATTGCTTCAAATTCAAGTTCATCTGAATAGTCAGTTACCAAGGTGATTCTATACTTTGATGCTTGTTTGCTCCAATATTCAAGACTATCTTGAAGGTATCCAGGAATGACCATAAGAGAATAATTGTCTTCCAATGAAAAACGATCATATTGGAGATCAAGGTGTTTTGTCATTTCTTCACGAAGGTGTGAATTGTCAGCGCTGATAAATTCTTCAATAGGAATATTGAGAAAATATAAATTGTCTATTTTTTGCTCATCAGCATTTCTAAAGAAAAGATCTACTGATCGATAAGCTTTTTCGAGATCATTACTTTTGCTCAAAGCTTCTCGTAGATTGTGATTTAAAATTTCGGCAACTTCTTTTGATTTTTCTCCTGCTTTTTCAATGGCTTCAGATAAGTCCCCAGTTTGGAGTATTTCTTTAAAAGCCATTAATTCAGCTTTTAGCTGTCTTCGTTTGTCGGCTTTGTCAGCGTCTGTCAGGAAGGCACTTCGACGGGCTTCATTTTTGGGATTCATGTCTCGGATTCCTTTTTTCCCTTCTATAATTCCTTCCAAAATTTTAAAACCACCTTGCTTTTTTAAAACTTCAACTTTTTCTTTAACTTTTTGTTGGAGTTGTGTTAATTTTTCACTCATGATATTATTCGCTTTCGTTTATTTCTTCAATAAGGGTTTCTAATAGTTCAAGGAACTCTTTTTTATATTCTTCATTTCCAATTACTGTTTGCAACTTTCCATTGTTCTGAAGAACATCCACCATCCTGGAGTAGATAGTAGTTTTTTCTTCTTGATCTTGTAATACCTTACTTTGTTCTATGATTCCATCTTTTGAGAAATCGCTTAGCTTATTAAATTTCAAAACAAGCTCTTCGGAAGCATCTCCTTCGGTTTTTAATTCGACTTCTCGAGATGGTTTATAGTGTTCAAAAATTTCTTTAACACTTTTTAAGCGCACCGGAGTAACATCATCATCATGATCGTCATTAAGTGGTATTGCCATAAGTGTTTTATTGTCGGGAACAAGCTTCACTCCCGTAGGAGCTTCCTTCTCTTTTACATCGGATCCTATTCGGTATCCATAAAGATTTTTGGCCATAACATTTAGAGTTATTTTGTAAGAAAAAAATACTTTTTTCTGGTAGTTAAATACTAGCAATTAATAAAAAAAAATACGTTTATTAAGGCATTAAAAAACTAGTATTTTTTGGTTATAAAATAGGTGTCTTTTAAGTAAAAATTCAACTTGATTTTGCATCAAAAAATAGATTAAATATTCCTTATAAATTTACAGAATTATATCTAAAAAACCAAGAAAATAAATTTGGTTTTTTGTGTTTAAAATTAATTTAACATACTGATTGTTAGATAGATATAAACACCAATAAATACATCTAATCTTTTAATCCGTCTTCCAAATTTTCTTCGATCCCAGGTCGTTTTATGACGATGGAAGTAGGTACTTTTCTAACAGTATTATCAGCAGAATTATGATGGTTAGAAATGATGTCTTTTCTAACTACATCTCTTCTCGCGAGTTCTCTATAATCAAGCTGTTCTAATCGATTAAATATCTCATCTATGGTCCCAATGAATTTGTCAATTTTTGCTAAAGAAAGTGACAGATCAAAATGCGCATAATTTGATTCAAATGTAGCACTGATTATTCTATTAAGTTCTGACTCACTGACGTCAGTTGCATATTCCTGAAAATATTTGAGCATATGACTTTTGTCAAAAGACATATCTAATGAATGATTTAATATTCTTGCAAGTTTCGCAAAAAATTGTACCAGTACTATTGGCGGTGAATCGCACATTGTAAATTTGAAGTGATCATAATTTGAAACAAAGAAATCTAAGTATTTATCACAAAGTGCATAGATGTCATCTGCTAATCTGTTGTTTTCTTTGTTTCTTCTTTTATGTTTTATTTTGGCAATAATATTTTGTGATGAAATTTTAATACGATTTAATTGAATATCGTATTGCTCATATTTTTCTATTAGTTTTTGATGGCTATTAATTCTTGTGCAAGATGGAATGTATGCTTCTACTTTTCTAAGACCAGAAGAGACAGCTTCAAATTTTGCTAATGGAATTGCGTTTGCTAAATTGTCTAAACTAAGATCTTCCAATGACATTAAGGTAAGCTGATAAGCAGGTCTGGTATTTGGTTTTCTTCTAGGTCCTTTTTCATCTACTTCTAATCCTTCAGCAATTCTGGTGAATGGATCGATGATCAAAAGAATGTACCAATATTTAGATGCATCTAAGTTGATTGATTCGGTCAATTCAGATAAAGTAGTTTTTAATTCTCCCCAATTTTGATCTAAAACTTCAATTCTCGATCCATCTTGGGTAATGGCACGACAATATGGTACTTCTATTTTTTCATTTGTAATATTATCTCTGAAAGAGTCAGCAAATTTCTTTTGATATGCTCCTCCTACTAAACCATAGTTTGCAGTACTAAGATGTAAAGCCGAAGCGTCTCTAATACTGTCAGCCATTGCAAGAAACTGATCAGTTAAATGACTTTCGGAAAAAGACATCCCATTCATCCAGTTGACAGGCAAGTATTTTAATTTGGTAATCATAAAGTTAAATTTGCATTAGAAAAATTATTTGAATTTAATTTCTGTCTTAATTTAGATAGTATTTCATTTCTTTTCTTTTATCAATTATCCCAAACCTTTACACGTTCAACATATACGGATTCTCCTTTTGAGATCAACGCACCCACGTTTGATTTTGGGTCCAAGTAATTCTTTTTTGTTTGCCATCCCCACCAACTAGATTTTTCTTGAAAAAAACTCCAACCATAAACTTTCGATCGTTTTTGTTCCTCCGCAATTTCTATTTTTTTTGCAAATCTTTTAACTATGTTGTGTTCATGCAATTTATAATGAAATGCTTCTGCCAAAGATTTATTAAATGGAAATGCTATGGTCGATTTTACTTGATCCGGTGCTCTATATTTTAGAGGTATTATAAATACAAAATTAATAGTTGCTCCACCAGCTTCTATAAAAGGTGGGGAACTTCCAATTGGTATTTCAAAAACGGGTATCAGCTGTTTGTATTTTGGAATTTCATTCCAACGTGAATGAAGTTCTTTAATAATTAGTGGTAATAGAATTGTTGGAATTAAACCAGCCAACCACCATGCCATATCGTTTTGTAAAATATTTTTAGGCCATCCTCTATGTTCAGTAAGTAAAAAAACAATCGTGAAAGTTATTATACTTACTAAGGTGATCCCACATAAATAAATTAGTTTTTTACCAAAACTTGCCTCCATGCTCCATTCCCATTTTTCATAAAGTAAATTGGTCATAATTATTCCTCCTGATAGAGCAATTAAAAATATTAAAAGTCCAAACATCAATGGGCTAGGGGCAATTTGATTTTTTAACAAAAAACCAGATAATCCCACGATAGCAAAGACAAGGAAAAATATTAAAAAATTAATTGGTAATTTTTTTGCAAATTTCATTCCTTTATTGAGTCGCTGGAATAGAATCAATAAAAATCCAAAACCGGCGAGAACTACAGCAATTATTAAGAGGTTGTTCATCTTTAATTAGTTATAACTTTAATCTTTTATTTTTAGTTCGCTTATACTTTTTTCTAAACTAATAATATCAGCTTGCAACAATTCTTTGAGTTTATTAATTTTATCTTTGTTACCACCAATCATGGTTCCTTTAAGATCAGGTAGAATATTTTTTCTGATTTTATTCAAAGCCTCATCCAGGGCTTGTTTTGTAGCATTATTATTTTGAATTAATTCTTTGTATTTGTTTTCCAGTTCAGTGTATTTGTTTTGCATTTCAGAGTAGTCTTTTGCTACATGAGATTTTTCAACCTTAGATGAACCTTCCGTTGATTCTAGTTTATCAGTTAATATTTTTATATCCACGTCTTTTTTTACTAACTCATCTTCTAGATCCTCTAATTTTTTATCTAGATCTTCATTTATTTCTATGCCCACATTAAGTTTCTTTTTAACTTTTAAAGCAAACAATTCATCTTCTTGCATAGCGATAAATTCGTTAGCCCATTTTATACCTGCTTTGTGAGAAGTGGCAATACTCGGGTATTCAAATTTTGTGGAAGACATATCATCAAGATCCAATTTATAATCTTGTGTTTTCTTTTTCCATTTTCTTTCCCATATTCTTATTTCATCTTCTGCTTCTAGTCCTTCGGAACTTGTATCTTTCAGTTCTTCTTTTACCTTGGTCATATACTCTTTAAACTCAACAATCAGAGAATCTACGTTTTGAAAAGATTTTTTAATGCCATTCGCACTGGATTTGATAAGTGAATTTTCTTCACTAATGCTATCAAGTTTGGTTAATAATTTATCATGATTAGCTTTTTCGGTATTACCCAAACTAAATCCAAGAAATAAAGTAAGTAATAAAGGTATAGCAGCAAAACCCGCAAATGCAGCAATCGAGCTATTCCGCTTTTCCATGGCTGTTGGTTCTTTTTGTTTTTCCTTGATTTTCATAATTATGTTTTTTATCCTAACTAAAATATCTCTTATCCAAGATGGATTATTTAAATTGAATTATGATTGAATATTCTTGTGGAGTACTTTGATCATAATTTGGAGCAACAAGTTCAAAACTAATTGGGTATTGCTGTGAAGAGATTCCTTTTTTATTTAAGTATTTTTCAATCCCATACATTTTTAAACAAGCTAATTGTAATAGATTTATTTGTTCTCCATTTCTAACATTTATAAATTCTGATACCATGGTATTATTTGCACTATCAAAAAACATATAGTTTATATTAACTTCCAAGCCAAATTGATTTTCTCTATAATAGTTTTTTAATTTTGTAGACGCCAATGTGGATTTTCTCGCTTGCATACTGGCACTAACACTGATAGATTCTACCGTTACCATCTTTGATTCAAGTTCATTGATTATTCGGATAACATGATCTGCTATTAATTTAGATTCATCAAGATTATCATCTAAATTATAATTATTTGTGCTGTTTGGATATTGATATTTCAATTTCAAATAATTAGCATAAGCATCAACTTTTACACTAACAATATCTGAGACCCCTATGGTGCTTTCAATTTCTTCCTGATAATATTTTGTTAGCTTTGCAGCATCTTTTCTTTTTGTTAATGATCCAATATCATCTTCTTGTATTCCTGTTTTACTTTCTAGAATTTTAATTTCTTTTAATAATATATCATAAGAACGAACAATTTTGTTAAATGACATGCTTGTACCTTTTGCAGATTCTTTGATTTTTAATAATGAATTAGAAATTTTATTATTGGTTTCTGTTTGTTCAAGTGCTTGTATGTATAAGTCCTTTGCTCTTGCTTCATTTTTTGAATTAGAAAATACAGATACTAAGGCTTCTTCAAGGAATAACTTTGATGCTTCTAGCGAATGCTTTGCTTGGTTGAGGTTTGAAGAAACATTTTCTTGGTTTGCATTATTTTCTTTAGCTTGATTTACAAATGATTCGGCTTGGTTTAATTTTTCTAAAGCCTTTGGTAATAGATTGTCGACTTCTGCCGCCGATTGTACAGATTTCATTTGCATATGCTTAAACTGTGCAGTGAAATTTCCTAACTCAAATTCTTTGAGCTCTGGGAGTTGTTTGGTATTTGCATTGCTTGCATTTTGCGTTTTTTCAAAAGTATAGCGTAGTAATATCTCATAGGTATTTCCAAGAATACTATGTGTTTCATAGCTTCCTTGAAGATGAAGTTGGTCAATTACTTGTACACCAAAACTTAGGTTATAGCGTGGAACTTTTAAATTTGAACCTCCACCAATCCAGAATCGTGAATCGAAAAAATGTGCTCTTAAACTAAGATAGGTAAATCCTTTTTTATTCGATTCATATCCTAATATACTTCTATACAAAATATGTGGTTCAATAGCTGTTACACCAAATGAAAATTTATAACTTGCTGATGCAATCAAATGAGGGTCAGTAATAAAGGTTCTTCCATTATTATATTCTAAATCACTAGTGAATAATTGAGGTAAAGAAAAATTGAAGTTGAACTCATTTCCCGATTGGCTGCTGTTTTTATAACTAATGCCAAATCCACCATCAAAAGTCATCTTGTTAGATTCACTATTGTACAATGTCAAATCTTCAGGATTATTTAATCTTGTTTCTGAAAAATTTATATTCTGAGAAAAGATACCTGCTTCTATACCAGCAGAAAAAATATTATTTTTGTTTTTTATCAAATGGTAAGCGAAAAGAAATTTTCCTTTTACTCGATTTAGAATATGTACTTTATCAGAATAAATATTTATACCGATTGCGATTTTCTTTTCTGAAAGATTCAGCAAAGTAGATAGATCAGCAGTCACCGAAAATGATCTAGGCGCAATTTTACTATCCAACTCTGAGAATTGACTTTGATATTGGATGCCTACAAACCCATCTCCTAAAGCAGCTGGATTAAATAATTCTGGATTGAAAATGTATTGATTAAAAACAGGAAGTTGTTGAGCAAAACCATTGTTGGCCAAAATGCACAAATAAGTACAAATTAAATATTTTCTAAAAGTTATATTAAATATATTATTCATTTTCATTTTGTTTGGCCTATTGAGTAATTAACTAAAGCAAACACTTGTTAATTTCTTAAAATAGTAATCGCTCCTTTGTGAATTTCATCACTATTTTTTTTGTTAATCACATAATAATAAACCCCATCTGGGCAACCTTCACCTGTAAAACTTTGTGTGTAACTATCTGTCTCATGAACTAAGTTGCCACCTCGATTAAATATTTTTACAGAATAATCAGAAGCGGAGACATTGGAACTAAAAGTAATGTCCCAGAAGTCATTTGCGCCATCTTGGTTTGGTGTAATTATTTCGGGAATAAAAAGTGAACTTTCACCTGGAAGGATGTTAAGCTCTGTCATAACGGATTCGCCAACGCATTCATTTTTTTGAGGAAATATTTCTATTAGTAAAAAGCCGACAGCTCGCTCTGAAGTTAAGTTAATAGGTATATTTATTGTCGAAGATACCATTCCAGACTCTTGAAAATTATTCGAAATTGTATTTATATTTTTAGTATTAATTATTGCCCAATTATATGTAGTTAATTCTTGATCTGCTTCATATTCAAGGTTTGTCTTTTGTCCATTCTGCAATGTTTGAGTTTCATCAAAGGAAATGATAACAGGGTCATCCACCTTAATTATTTGTACCATGTCTTCAGTTGTACAGCCATTTTCGTCAGAAATTGTCACAGAATAAATACCTCCTACTAAATTTGTGATCGTATAATCGATTGAAGCATTATCCCATACTGCTGTAATAATTCCTGCCCCTCCAATAGGTTCTATTTTTGCACTACCATCTGAATCAGCATTGCAAGAAACATCTGAGAGTACAGTGGCATTTGCTATCAGCTCTTCAGGTTGAATTATTTCAATCGTATCTGAAAAAGTACATTCATTTTGATCTGTAATTGTGTAAGAATAAATACCAATCTCCAAATTTTCAATGGATGAAGTGTTAGTATTATCGGACCAATTATATGTGTAACTTGATACTCCTCCGGATGGCATTAAAGTAATACTGCCATTTGCCTCCCCAAAACATCTAATTTGTTCTATGGAATCATTTGGAACAATAATTTCAGGCTCATTTATTTCTATTTTGTTTATTATGTACGTACATCCTTGAATGTCAGCAATTGTTACATTGTAACTTCCTGCTGGTAAAGCAAAAATGCTATCTGTAGATTCTCCATTGCTCCATTCATAGGTATAGGGTTCAGTTCCTCCGTCTATATAGCTTACATATGCTGCCCCTTCCTTGTCGCCATTACATTTAATGTCTGCAGTTTCTATTTCTGCGTACATCATATCTGGTTCTGAAATTATTAATTCTTGAGATTCAAAAGTGCAGTCATTGCTATCCGTAATTGTGACGGTAAAAGTACCTGCTGGCAATTCATAAATGCTATCTGTAGATTCTCCATTGCTCCATTCATAAGTATAGGGTGCAGTACCTCCTTCAATATAGCTTACATATGCTGCCCCTTCCTTGTCGCCATTACATTTATTGTCTGCAGTTTCTATTTCTGCGTACATTAAATCTGGTTCTGTAATTATAAATTCTTGAGATTCAAAAGTGCAGCCATTGCTATCCGTAATTGTGACGGTAAAAGTGCCTGCTGGCAAAGCATAAATGCTATCTGTAGATTCTCCATTGCTCCATTCATAAATATAGGGTGCATTACCGCCAATTACTTCAAACCAGATTTTACCATCTTCTGCTCCATAACAGCTAACTTTCGAAACATTAACAGATGGAGATGAAATCATGAGATTACCTGGCCCTGGAATATTGTCATTTATAGAACATTCAAAAAGATCGTCTACTATTATCTTAAAATCTGTGGAAGGTAAACCAGTTATACAATTTGTCGTATTAATATTTACAGCAGATAATATGATGTCTTCTGAGCTATCGCTTAGTTCGAGAGTGACCTTGTACTCCTTATCCTCCTTTACGTTTTCTTCATTAATAGTAAAACAAAGTACGCCGTCGCTCTGACCATAACAAGAAGCACCTGTTATATTATCTATGATAATTGTAACATCTGGAGAATTTAACTTTGATCCTGTTTTAGGATTATTAAAGTCTGATATGATATTGGTAGAAACTGCAATACTTGGAAAGCTTACGATAGTAACAATAAGTAAAACAAAAAGAAGCGGCTTCTTGTATTTGCTATTCATTCTATTTTTTGTCATTAGTACCATCATAAAGTATGATATTTATTTAATCGAACGTTTTTCGTTATAACGAAGGATTGTTTTACTTTCTTGGCCTAACTGAATCAAGTCTTTATGTTTTAAGACTACTTTTTCTTTAGGAGAAATTATTTTTCCATTAACTAAGGTTTCTCCCAAAGCTTGAATGTAGACGGCTCCATTTTCGTAGACTAATTGAGCATGCCTAGGGTCCACTGCAGAATCATCCCATTTTATAAAAACATAACTTCCAGGTTCGTTACCTATTATGATAGTTTGACCATTTTGCAACCATTTACTTATCGGTATATTCTGAATGTTATCAGGTGAAATAAATTCAAGTTCGAAATTTTCAAGCCGGCTAATTACTGTTACTAGGACAAAACCTAATATCCCGCCTAACAAGATCATGCTGATTAATTTAGCACCTTCAAAATTTGTAAAGAAAGAAGATGTTAATGTAAAAAGATTGTATGCAAAAAAGGAAGCGATTAAACCAGCTAGCACACCTCTCAAGGTTTCTATATTTGATTGAAAGGAAATGATGATACCAACCGAAACGCCAAATAAAAGCCAAGAGATCCATCCACTGAAATAAGCATTGGTAATATATCCACTATATTGAAGGTAGAATCCAAGGAAGAAAATAAGGGTAGATATTATTGCCCCAATTCCAGTACGAATAATGATTTTTGACCATGAAAATTCACGAGAATCACTCAGCTCAACTATATAAGACAGCATTAGAATTATTCCAGCACCAGATGTAATTCCTAACATCAAATTAGTACTTAAACTTCCTAAGTACAATTCTAATATATTAGAATCTGTAAGGTCAAGACCAGATAAAGAATCTGTTGTTGGATCGACAAATAGAGATGCGAACCTTTTGAAACCTTGAAAATTAATGATATTTAGAAAGGCAAAAAGTGTCCAAGCAAGAAAACCACCTAAGGCCCCATACCACATCCAATTGAGTTGACGGAACATGCCTTTTCTAGAGAAGAAATTATCTTCTAAGGGAGCTCCTTCGCCTTTACATCCAAGAAACTTATTATTCATGCAATCTGGATAATTTGGGCAGTGTCCACCAATGTCTTCCCAAGTAGCGTATGGCACAACTTGTTGACATCTTTTAACAATTGGTTCTCCAGTTTTAATAGGTTCTAGATAGACAGGGTCAGTCAAACGAACCTGTCCTTCTTGCACATAGTTTACGACATGTTGGGAAATAAAATTTTTCTTTTGGATAATAGGAACTAAGACACTACAAACACCTAAAATCATGATAATAATCATAAGTCCAAGAATAAACCAAAGCGCCCAATCTCCCCATCCAGTACTGCCAAGAATAGATATTTGATTATTAGCACTGCCTATCCGGAGTGAATAAGGAAGGCTCTTAGTCTCATTTATTAAAAGGGAGTAATTTCTATTTTCACCTTTGAAAATTCCATTCTTAGGTGAAATTCTCGCTTGATGAGTATATTCAATTACTGTGTTATCTTTTAAGATATTTTCATAGTCTTGAGGTAATTCGTTTTCACTAAAATGACTATAACTATTGCTTATACTTCTTAATGGTCCATAATTAATATTATCTCCAAGACCTACAGAGAATATAACAAAGTCATCTTCTAAGTTTTCAATATGTGTGGCAACGTCCAGACTGTCATAAGGGATTACGTTTTCATACAAACCAAGAGCTTTTTCGTCGTTAATACCAGCTCCCATCACGAATAAAACTTTTTTGCCTTTTTTATTTTTTAAAAACCGGATACTTTCTATTAAGCTCCGATTGAAATCAGCTTTTTTATTTGTTGCAATTAGGTCATCTAATTCGTTTTTGATGTTATTAAGGTTAATTTCTACATTGTTCTTAATATATCCCTCATTAAATGCAGATAGAAAAAATAGATTGTTATTAGAATTATATTTTTCTAAAATTTGATTGATATTATTTTTTGCTTTACCAATTGCTTGTGAATCAACATGCTTGCTTAGATCAAGAAGAAATAGGATTGAATACTTTTCAACATCAATCGTTTTTAAAACGAGAGAATCATTTATACTGTAGACTTTTCGGAGTGTGTCTATTTGGTCATTATAAGATTCTATCAATTTGATCTGATTCTTATTTAATTTAGCGGGTTTCCCTTCACTAAGAGCTTTTATCCAAACTTTTATAAAGCCTTTTTCGATACTGACCTTTTTTAGAGATATTTGATCTGTTTCTTGAGCCAATAAGAATTGGTTACAAAAAATAATAGTAAATAAGAATAAAATTTTGTTCAGCATTTTTTGTTAATTCATCTAGTTAAGACTGCTCCAAAGCTGCTACATTTTCAAGCCAAGAAAACCAGCTGGTATTTTCAATCTTTTGTGAGGTGTTGTTTATTGTTCCATCCATAGTACGTGTAAAAAAAGCAGTGTCTAATTTTTCAGTGAGACTGTCTATTTCCATTGCAAATTGATATGGCTCGCTAAAAAATTGATCCTGTATAATTAAATCTGGTTTAGACAGAAAAAGACCATGTCCAGGGTGTGTATGAAACCAGCCAACTGCAGTATATGCTGGATAAAGATCTTGAATATCACCTAGATCTTTGACTAAACTTTGAGTGCTGAATTCTAATTTGTAGACATTGTGAAATTCTGGATTTATAGGAACGAACTCTTCAATGATTATTTGATATTTTCCATTTTTAGTAACTAGGTTAGGTCTTCCCATTAAAATACCACCAATTTCTGGGATCATATCATCACTTTCAGCAAGAGGTTTTAAGTTTTGGGAAACAAGAAATTTATCTAAACTAAGTATACTCTTTTTTGAAAAGTAAATTCTTTCAATAATTGAATCTTCCCAGTGGAAGGGAGGTTCAAAAGCAAAAACACTAGTTTCTAAAAAAGGAATAAGTTCAGCTTCGTTTTCAATTTTTAAAACTTTTGTAGATGACTTTCTCAGCCCTTTAAGTTTAATAGAACTACCTGTCTTATCGGAATATTCAAGTGGATTTGATTTTTTCATTTCTTTATTCTCTTCAACATTTCCAAAAGCATGTTCAGCTACTTTCTTTTTGCGTAACTCTGCCAAAGATTCTTTTCGTGATCCAATAAATTGTTCAAATTCTTTTTGTTTTATATCACGGGTTTTGCTTGACACTTTTTTTCTTAAGAAAAAAACAAGCAAAATAGAGAATAATCCTACGGGTATAAAATAGGACCAATGCCAAATGTCTTGCTGAATGTCAATGGACCAATTTTCATTTTCAGGAGCCTTAGTATAAGGGGCATTAAGTATCTCGTCCGAAACTTCAATCACGTAAGACCCTGAAAACGCTTTTTCTTTTTTTAAGAAAGATTTATTTATTGAAAAGTGTCGCTCTTCTGTTTGGACTTCGTATGCAATGCCTCCATCATTATGTCGGAAATATATATTAAATGGTTTTGTCCCATGATTAAATGTGAATAGTATGCTGTCGGCAGTCATTTCAATCTCTGGTTCCAATAAATCGCCTAGATTGTCAATAATTCTCGTTCTACTGATACTTTTGTTTGGATGCGATTTGTCAGAAAGATGAACCAAATAATTTTGTTCATCTGGAAAATTCAAATTCAGAATATACTCAAATTGATGATCAGGATGCTTTATAATTTTATAAAAATTCTTTTCAATTGGGGGATGGATTGAGTCAAGTACAAGCGAAAAAACATTACCCACAATGAAAGAATAATTATTAGCTTCTCTACCTCTCGATCTTATGGTTATATCGCAAAATGTTGATTTTAACAGAAGTGCCTTCTCACGATACTCCTCTAAATATTGTGGTTTGCGTGTATAATATGCTTCATATTGTTTACAATCATTTGTATTTTCAATTGCTTCCCAGGCCAATTGATCTTCAGATTTTATTATTGCTTTAGCTTTTGACTTGGCCTTTGCCTTAGCCTTAGCTTTTGACCTAGGTTTTGGATTTTCTGCTTTTTCTTCTTTCGATGATTCTCCTCCAATGTTAATCGAAACAATCTCACTTTGATCCTCTATTTTTCTTCCTTCCTTATTATTTTTTGTTTTTGATGAAAGATTAGAATTTTTAGCTTCTTTCAAAATGTTTTCTACTTTTTCATAAACAGATATTTGTTTTGGGAAAAAATTTAAAAAGGCTTCACAGGCCTCAATGGTCTTTTCTGTATCACCTAATTGAATCAATTCTTTAATTTTTGGAAAATGTGTTTTTCTAGCAATTTTATCGCAATACTTAATAGCGGTTTTAGCAAAATGACCATTTGGGTATTTACTTAAATAATGTACTAAGCATGAAATAGAATAATCAGTATCCTGGCCACAATTTTGCCATAATAGTCTTTCGGCTTTTGGAATATTTGCATCATTCGTAGATGTGACAGCAGAATCTTTTGAAGACGCCTTAGAAAGGCCTTTCACAACATAAGCTATATTGAAAAAATCCGACGTGTGATCCTTTAATTTAATTTCTCGGCAATCCTTATTTTTTGGTTTTAAAGCAAAAGCTACTTTAAGTGATCCACTGCCTTCACCGTTAACTTTTATATCAATCGGAACACTTGCTCCAGGTTCAATTTCAACACAAGGGACCTGAGATTTTAAGTTACTGGAATTATCATTCAACCAATTTTTCTTAATTACGATACTACCATGATTTCGATTATTCCATGTTAAATCACTAATGTGAAGACTAATAATTTTCTCGTTTGGCTCATTGTTGAATTCTATTGTATGAATATTGTTTTCATGGGAGACTATTGACTCAGGACTGATTTTGTATGTCAAGCTGCCTGAATATGTAACATTGTTAAGATTGTCTTCAATATTAATTATTACCTTTTGTTGTGCAAACAGGATATTGATTGAACAACAAATGGAAAATATTAAAATGATATGATTAGTATATTTCAGCATATTAATCCTTACTATTTGAAGATGGTCTTATGTTTTCCTTTTCTTTTCTTAAACAAGTAATAAAATAAACCACTACTCAGTAAAAGAAGGGCAGCAAATATTAAAATGAATAAGGTATTAGATTTGCTTTCTTTTAAATAAATGGAACGAGATAAAACTAAAGGCTCAACCCTATCATTATGTTTAACCTTTACTGTATATTCTCCTAAAAAACCTTCGTTTAGTAATTTCTCTTTTGAAAGTAAAAAAGAGGTACTATTAGTTTCAAAGTTTTCTGAATGCTTAGTTTGCTCATTGAACAATTCAATGGTGTATGGTTTTTTACCTCCTAAAATATTAATGACATATGCCTCATCTGTGTCTGTCACGTCTACATCAAATGTATTCCCAAAAGGAATGATAATTTCTCTATCTAAGCTATCAGTAACAATAATTTTGAAGTCTTCATCTTTGTTTACTTCTATGTTTAAAACATATTCTTCTTGCCAAGAAGAATGATCTATAATCAAACCGTCTGATAAAGAAATATTTTTATATCTAGGATTGAAGTATGGATTTAAAATTTTAATTTTAAATCTATCATCAATTTTTTCTTTACTGTATTCTATTTTTGGAAATTCGGTTATTATATGATTTAAAGCTTCTTTCCTGCTATAAGCATGTGCTTTTATGTATTGAACTATGTCCTCTTCTGAAGGATTTGTTAGTAGAAAATCATCGATTTTTTTTGATCCTCCAGAGGAGTCTCCAGAGGATCTACCAGCGCCATCTATTTTAATTTCAGCCTGATCATAACGCAAGGCTAGATGTGGATAATTTCGAAATTTGTAAGTATAAAATTCGTAATCTTTTTTAGCTTTTGAATTTCCAGCTTTATTCCACAAAAAATCATCTAATTTTTTTAATCTTTCTTTGGCCTCATTTAACTTCTTTCCGTATGGGTATTCTTCAATAAATTGACCAAGAGCATTAATATCTTCTTTGTTAAGCATTTTCCAATCAAATTCTTCTTGTGGCTTTATTTGTCGTTTTGATTCAGAAGGAGGTTTAGGTTTAGGTTTTTCTTTTACTACTACTGGTTTTTTGTAAACTCCAGTAATATTATAACGGATAACTATTTTTCCATCATTACAACTAGTCTCATTGATGTTGTTACCATTATCAGTAATTCCTAACTTGATTATAATTTCACCTTTGCCATCTTTGATAATCTGGTATTCAATGTTCTTGTTTATGTCTCCATTTTCTTTGGATTGGATAGGTGTGTCATCTGCTATATGTTTAACATGATCGGTACTTAGAGGGCAGTCACTTTTTATCAAAAATTTATGCTTTTTTCTCATCCCTTCAATTTTCAAAATCTCTATTTCTATTCTTCCATATTTGGAATCCTGAAAATCAATATTTTGAACATCATGTTCATTCTCACCATTTGCATATATCGGTTTGCCAAAAGAATCATCAGTTGAATATTTCGCGTGATAGTAAATCTTTGCCGTTTTCTTGCCTGATTTTAATGTGACAAATAATGGCTTATCAATTTGTGCGTAAAGCGTATTGCAGCAGGAAAGGACAATCCAGATTATTAGTTGAAGAGAAATTGTTTTCTTAATTCTATACACAAACATCGAATTTGGAATTTAATAATTAAGTTAGTTCAGAGTCTTTATTTTTGTCTTTTATTTTAAAAACGAGCTTCGAACGTTTGAATGTTTGTTCTTTTAAATTTGTTATAGTAATTTTTGGTTTCGGTGGATCAGGATCAGGATTTTTAGAAATCTCAGGTTTAATAGGAGATTCACTTTTAATGTCTTGGACCTTATCAATATTTGAAGAAGATGATTCAATATTTGGTTCATGGGTATATTTACTCAGCAATGGAGTATCATCTATGACAATATTTTCCGACTTGTTAATAATCCCTTTTGGTTCGGCATAGTTCATTATCCATTTAGCAACTTTGGCATCTTCAGGGTAAGGCGGGACATGTTCAGCATGGTAGTTTTTATATTGAAGAATTCCACCAATGCGTAATACAAGCTGATATAAATCATATGCTTTGCCAAAGTTTTTCACATTCCCACAAATACGTCCTACATAGTTGCCATCTGATTTAATATTAGGATGCCATACCGGAGTTATCATCCTAATTATACAAGGAACTAATGGATAGCGTGGTGGAAAAGAAACTTCAAGGGTATGTCGATTCCCGAAAATTGGAGCTTCTGAATCATCAATGCCAATTATACTTTTTATGTTGTAATGAACATGAAATTTTGTTGGAATTTTCAATGCTGTTTGATCTTCTTTTACTTCCCATTCAATTACATCGCTTACTATTTCAGAGATAGCAATATGCTCTCTTGCGTATCTTCTATATTTCCTATCCTTTACCAGGATAGGATGATCAAAATCATATGTAACTTTATTTTTTCCCATATTGTTCTTAGTTGAGAAGGAGCTTTAGAATAATTAGAATTTTGTGTATTTAACCCGCTACCATTTTCGGGACTAAGTATAAAGTCTCCCCATCTCTGATACCTAGATCATGCAAGGACTTATCATCAGCAATTTTTACATTGCCTGCCTTTGAAATTAGTTCGTAGATCATTGGATTACCTTCGGGATCATGTCGGGCAGCAACATTTGCTGAAAGAAGTTCTTCCGCTATTTGTTTGCCAGTAGAATATATAGGTAATTCTACATCGAGTTCGTCTCCTTTAGGCATGATTCTAATAGTAATATTAATTACATCACTCATTCTGATAAATTTTTAATAAAGTGAAGAAATGGCATTCTCATTTCCTTGTTTAAAGTTTATAAAGTTTCTTAATTAAAATTCAGGTAATTTATATCTCCGGTTAATTCTACAAAATGAATATCTTCATTAGCTTCAACTTTTAAAATATGAAGCGGTGGAATTCCGATAGCTTTTAATGTTGTTTCGGGATATGAAAATTTGTCATCTAAAATCATAGTCCGTTCTTCAAAATGTAAAACTTCTTCAGGGGAATTTTTATACTTAGCCGATACTTCTTCTGTAATATGATATTTTGAAATCGCTACATCATGTTTGGAGCCCTTAGAGCCTACTATCTTTAAAACAATATCTTCATCCAGAAGAATACTTATTGTTGAAGTTTTATATTTTAGTTTAAGCCAATCTAAAACTTCTTTAATTGAGTTTTTGCAGGATAGTTCTTCTGCTTCTTCGATCTGATCAAAAATTACATGACTGAAGCATTCTGATTTAAGTTTCGCTGAATCAGTGAACATCATATCATTAGTTTTTCCGTAATAACGAAATCGGGAACCTACTAAAGAATCTTTATCGTGGCCATAAATTACTTTTAAAGCCTCTTGAACTTGCATAGCTGCAATTATGGAAGAGGATATAGGTGTAGTCGCTATGCTCCCAAAATTTGCATTTCTTTCTGCGACATCAGCACAACCCAAACGATATTCAATTATATCCCATTCTTTAGAAGAAAGTTGACATTCATAACAAGATACCTTGGGTTTGAAAACATCAAGTTGGCCTCCCAAATTTTCAATAGCACCATCAACCCAAGTTTTTTGGACCTTATAACAATGTCTATTGATAAACAAACGAGCTACTCGATTGTCTAAGCAGCTTATAACAACATCCATCCGTCTAAAAATGCCAAGGCCTACATCAATAGCAATATCCCCATTAATGAATTGAACTTTAACATTGGGATTTATTTCTCTAATTTGACTAGCCGCAACAGCGGCTTTATTCTTACCACAATCACTTTCTCTGAAAAGTATAGATCGATTTAAGTTACCATATTCTATTTCGTCAAAATCTATAATAAGAATCTGACCTACATTTAGAAGTGCTAGATTTTTGAGAACTTCATTGCCAAGTGCGCCAGCACCTACAACCATTACTTTGGCTAAGGATATTTTTTCAGAATCCCACCAGTCCAGTTTTTGGAATGTAGAATCCCATTGCTGATTATAAGCCTTATCAACATCTAGGCTTATTTTGCTTTTCATTTGGAAGTTTTTAATATGTTTTAATCAAATGATTTATATACTCATAGAAAGTAATTTTCGCTTTTTCAAAATCTTCGAAGGCTTAGAGTAAATGCACTACCTTGACTATTGTTTGTTGTACCTAATGGTTATGTGTAAGCACTTTCATCTACATTTGCCGCAGCAAAATCAACCACCCAAGCATCTGATATTTTGAACTTTAAAAGATTTAATTATTAAAAGTACTACTTATTAGTAAAAGGGAACCGTGGAGTTTCCCATCGGTATTGGAATAGGTATTATTGGTAAAAAAGTTTGGTTCTTCAGCAACATTCCAGGTGAATGCAAGTTTGATCTGGAATATTATTGAGCCATTTTCAAAAAAAGTGTAGTGTGCTTGATCTGTAATAGAATTACGCTAGTTGGGATGAACTACCATTTATGTGGTGAAATTTACCGATAGGAAACTAAGCGATAAAAACTAAAATAAAATAGTCAATTTACGTTAAATCGATAAATTCTAATTATGGATGCTATTTTATGGGATGGGAATAAACAATTGAAAGGAAAATTGACGTTTGGAGAAAATAAAATAAAATTTCATTTGGTCGATTTTCCAAACACGGATTTAGACTTTGATGTAACCTACAATAGTATAGAAGAAGTAAAATATCACAGTGTTTATGATTTAGTTAATAAAGCAATTGAAATAGTAACTCAAGGTAACAAGAACAACATTTTTGTAATTGATAACCCAATAGAAGTAAAAAAAGAGATTGAAAAATTAATCCGCAGCAGTCAACAGAAATAAAAACATAGTGTAAAAACAGAGTTATTTAGAGCCCTATTAATCAGACTAGAATTAGATCATTTTCCCTTCTTTATTTCTATTCTCAGACTTTCAATTTTCTATGTGACCCATCACATCTTCCGCCTATTTTCGACAGACCACAAATGCAATCGTGAATTCCTTTACCAAGCATTACTTTTGGTCTGGCTTGTTCTATTCTTGAAAGACGTGTCTTTGATTGTTTTGCTCCTGAGAAATGCAAGAGGTAGCCTCTCTGTCTTCCTGGTGTAAGGCCTAGAAAAGCATCTTGAAATTTTTGATCTTTCATGAATACAGCCTCAAGTTCTTCTGGAAAATCATCATTAGAAACTTTTTTGAATATTACTTTCTTTCCATATTTTTCATTTTCAATGGCCTCTATGAGATAAGATTTGATAAGAAATTTTTTTCTAGCAATCTCTTCAAGAGAATCAAATTTTAAGTACCGCGCTGATTGAGAATTTTGTCCAGGTTTTATTAATAATTGATTCTTATCTTTTAATAAGACTCCTTTGAAAAAAGAAAGTATAACTGCATCCTTAAGTATACCCAGAATGGTAATGTTTTTTCCCTCATATGTATAACAAGCTGCTTTCCATTTTAAGGTTTCTGTCAACTTACAGCTAAGTGTAATACATCGAAGAGCAAGGAGCTCTTCCTTTCTGTTTTTAATATTGTTGAAATAATTGTTTACCTCTAGTCCCATATTCAGTTCATTATATTTTCTAGGTTTATTTTTTATTTTAAAAATAGATCCACTATGACAATCAACTAATAAACTAACAACTAACAACAAAAATCACCATCCCAAAACCCAAGCAAAAATCAAAGGGGCAACGATAGTCGCATCACTTTCCACTATAAACTTCGGTGTATCAACTTGCAGTTTTCCCCAGGTGATTTTCTCATTCGGTACTGCGCCTGAATAGGAGCCATAGCTTGTTGTACTATCACTGATTTGACAGAAATAAGACCACATGGGTGCGTTGGCAATTTCTAAATCTTGGTGCAACATTGGCACCACACAAATTGGAAAATCTCCAGCAATACCACCACCGATTTGAAAAAATCCTACACCTTTGTCGCCAGCGTTATCTTGGTACCATTGGGCAAGGTACATCATGTATTCAATCCCACTTTTCATAGTAGAAGCTTTCATGTCTCCTTGGATACAATAGGACGCGAAGAAGTTTCCACAAGTGCTATCTTCCCAGCCTGGGACTATGATAGGAAGATTCTTTTCGGCAGCAGCCAAGAGCCAACTATGCTTTGGGTCGATTTGGTATTTGTCTTTTAATTCTCCGCTAAGTAAAATTTTGTAGAAATACTCGTAGGGGAAATAACGCTCTCCTTTTGTGTCAGCATCCTTCCAAACCTTATAAAGGTGTTG
>CALIIW010000094.1 GCA_938018185.1 uncultured Saprospiraceae bacterium | reverse complement strand
TATAAAAAAGGAGAAGATCCTCAGATAGCTGTGCCTATGGATATTGTAGAATTTGAATCGAATAGAATAGAAATGCCTTTGCTCTTGCCGCCTGGGGAATACCAAATGGTACTTCGAGATAAAAAGCTTCGTAAAAAATTTGATATCTCCGTGGAATAAAATCCAAAGCTGATTTTAAACTCGACAGCTAGTCAAGCCTAATAAAATACATCAAGAACTAAATTGTTCGCCAACAGCAACCATCCGATCTTCGACTTCATGCACTAGTTCGATAAATCTAGGCTCTCGCTTTGTTTGCTTGTTTCGCTCTAGCGAAAGATCAATATCTATGTGTTCAACAATTTGTCCTGGCTTTGCTCTTAATATATAAATATCATCTGCAAGGTATACGGCTTCAGAAATATCATGTGTGACAAAAACAATGGTTGGATCATACTTGCGCCAAATGCTTGAAAGTAGATCCTGCATTTGAAACCTAGTTTTAATATCTAATGCGCCGAATGGTTCATCCATTAAGAGCACCTTTGAATTTGCTAATAAAGACCTCCCAATTGCAACCCGCTGCAATTGTCCTCCAGATAAAGTTGGGTACTGTGCGTATTTGTGTTCTTGTCCTTCCAAGCCCATATCGATCAACATCTCCATGGCCCTTGCGTCTCTTTCTTTTTTTGAAACGCCTTGATAATTGAGTGCTAAACCAACATTGTCCAAAACAGTCATCCAGGGTAAGCTAGAATATTGTTGAAAAACCATACTAACTCTGTTACTTCTATCGACCGGTTTATTATTCACCAAGACCTTCCCTTCTGAAGGTGTTTGCAAACCAGCTACGTATCTAAGCAAGGTAGATTTTCCAGATCCAGACATTCCTAAGATAGAAACAAACTGCCCTTGATTAGGCTTATCCTCTATGACAAAATCTAGATCTTTGATTATCCAATTTTTGCCGCCATCATAAGTCTGGCCTATGCCTCGAAGTTCTATTATATTCGCCTGATCTGGATTATCATTGAAAGTTATCATAAGAATTAAATTTTGTACTTTTTATCTTCCTGGTAAGTTGTCTTCTAAGCCATCCCAAAAGAGCACCTCCAAGTCAATCGCCTTCTTAGCACCTGATTTAATTAAATATTTATTTTCCAAATTGTTTGCCCAAGGTCGCAGGGCATCTATCATTTCTGAATAATGGTCTTCATCTAAAGAGATATGCACCGTCCAAAAATGAACATCCTCATCAGTCAAGAAGTCATACTTTTTCAGACCTTGTTCTATAATACTGTATTCTTCATTTGTGAAATATTCTGTGCCCGGCCCTAATGCGCCTAGACTTTCTAGAAAGTGGCCATCATGACAAAGGTTAATCAAGTTTTCACAACATATTCTTGTGGTAGCTAATGGTTCAACCTTATCTAAATGTTCCACAGACAATCCCAGTGATGCTGCAAATTTATTGTACAGAATTCTATGAGATTGGTCGATTTTTCCTTCCCCATGTTCTTCCCATAAATTTTCTACAATTGGCATTCTTGTTTTGTCATCTGGAATATTAGCAGCAGCAGCCGCTAAAAACCTAGGAAAATACCTGCAGTAAACGGAATACTGTTCTACAAAGTAGATCAACTGCTCTTTATTAAGCCAAGCATCATTGATTCTCCCTAGAAATGGGTGCTTGATGATTTTATTAATTCCCTCTCTTAATTCCGCTTCTAGTTCTTCAAAAAAATCCATATTCCTTTTTTATTTTTTTACAAATTTATACACTGTAAATGCAATAACACTCAATGCTACAAAATGAATGGTCCATACGGTTTCTCCAAAATAATAGGACATAAATGGTTTATCATCTATAGAAAACCAAGAGGTAAATTCATTAATTGCAAACATCAAATAAACAGCAATAAAAGCCCAAATTAAAATCTTGCCAACGTAATTTAAAATTGCTTTAAATACTTCATTTTCTTTTTGGACGCCATATTTGTTTCCATCTCCTTGGTATTTAAAAGGAAAAAATTTCTTATCTAAATAGACAAATAATCTATCTTGGATTAAACCAATTATTATAATTATTATTAATAAGGCAAACATCTTGTCTACCTTCCCTAATCGTTGTCCAATTCTCCAGATCATTGAGCCTAATCCTCCTTTAGATCCAAGGCTTTCTGCAACAATAATGTAGGTCCATGAGATTGCTGTCAACACTCTTATGTCATCAGACAATCTTGACATGACGGAAGGAAAGTATACTGTCTTGAAAGTTTGCCAGTCTGTAGCACCTAAAGTGTGCA
Source organism: uncultured Saprospiraceae bacterium (assembly GCA_938018185.1). Taxonomy (GTDB): domain Bacteria; phylum Bacteroidota; class Bacteroidia; order Chitinophagales; family Saprospiraceae; genus JALZVN01. The sequence continues at coordinate 32,398 of CALIIW010000094.1, read as the reverse complement.
CGGTTTTCAGATACACTTCTTTCACTTCATCTATCCTTTGCACAACGACCGGCAGCAAATAAATCAAAATACCAAATGCTAAAAAATGGGCTTGCATGGAAGTATTGATTCCAAACCAAAGGACAAACAATCCTGTAACTGCGGTCAAGGGCACATACCTAAAAGCATCTACCAGTTTTTGAAAGGACCCTCGAAACAATGGTATTAAACCTATTAAAAAACCTAAAGGAATGGCTATGAAAATAGCTTCTAAATATCCAGCCAAATTCAAACCAATGGAGCGACAAGTATTCCTGACTAAATCATTTTTTGAAAACAATTCTGGAAAAGCTTTTAAAACCTGCATTGGTTTTGGAATAAGCCCTGGATTAACAATTGGATTGGATCTCCGATACCCAATGAGGTCCATTTCCTCTTGATTTAGGACCGCAGGTTTGATGCTATAAGAAGAACGAATATTGAAGAGGTACCTGATTTCATCTGAATTTAAAAATCCTTCCGTACGGTCATCATCTCCTCTTTTCTCAAGCAACCAATCAAAGGCTTTTTCACTGAGTGTATCTGATTTCAACCACCCTTGCTGAGAACTAATGTAAGCCATCTCTTCCGCTTGCAATAGATTTTGCTCGACAGGCATTTTTTTGGCGTAGGTAATTAGAAACCAAATTAACAAGACCAGGAGAAATCCTGCGATTTCTAAAATGATCCTTGTTCTTCGATCTAATTTTCCTCTTAACTTAAAAAGTGAGCTCATTTAATGACGTGCTTTAAAAAAAGAACTTTGACCCAATTCTTGATTAACCTTTTCTTTTGAAGAGTGCTTGTATGTTTACTAGACTTTTAAAGTCTAGCAAACATACCTTATGAAATTTTATCCAGCGACTAATTGAAATTCTGTTCGTCTATTCTTTGCTTTACAAGCATCGTTTTGATTCTGCTCACAACCCTTCACAGGTTTTGATGGACCATTTCCAACAATAATGAATCTATTAGGACTCATGTTGTATTGCTTTTGTAAGTAGGCTGCAACAGATCTAGCTCTTTGCTCCGACAGCTTTTTATTCATATCTAAGTTACCTACGGAATCTGTATTTCCTTCTACCCTAATTCTCGTATTTTTGTATGACCTCGCAATATCAGCAAATTGAAGATCAATAATTGTTTTTGCATTTTCACCTAATTCATATTTTCCTGTTGCAAAAGAGATGCTAATAGGCTTAGAAGAAATTGCAGGTTTAACTTTATCCGCAGCTGTAGGTGCTTTAAATGCTTTTTCTCCCTCTGATTTGTGCGCTGGGCCAGATAAATTAGCTTTTTGTACGGCACCCGCATAAGACAATGCTCTCCATTGTGGTCTACTCTTAGGTGCTTGATTTATTTTCACAAAGTTTTCACCCATTTTAGAATACAATGATTCTCCTGTCACTCCTTTGAAATTTACATTCTGTCCAAAGAAGTCTAGATTGTCTCCATGTGTTGTAAGACGCACAGTACTCATCATTCCTTCTGCATCTGCCGGAGGAAGTCCGGTAAGTTCAGACATGACCTTAGCCGCTTTTTTGAAATTATTTTTGTTACTATTAATTTCTGCTGCACCTTTCATCCAACCTTCATAGAAGGCTGCCAATTTATCTTTGTTATTTTTCACATACTCATTCTTTACCATGAATACATCAGCAATAATATTAGAGGCATCAACAGTAGATTGCAAAACTTTAGAGCCCGGCACTGCTCTTACACAAGCCAGATCATCTGGAGACCACACGATGGCAGCATCAACCTTTCCTGATTTAAATGCATTGGCTGCATCTGGAGCAGAAGCTACTTCTATTCTTTCTACATCATCAAAGCCTAAACCCGCTGATTCAAGCATATGCGCTAGAAAAGAAACAGAAGGAGAATAACCGCCATAAGCAATCTTCTTTCCTTTCAAATCATTTACTGTCTTTATACCTCTTCCTACAACAACCGCATCCCCACCTCTAGACCAATCTACTTGTATAAATACCCGCGGATCGTACTTTGCCAATCTTTCCATCTCTGTGTTCATAGCGCCCGTCTCTTGGCCTAACAAATGAACCTCATCTACTTCAAATGCTTTTCTACTTGCTTCAAAATCATCTATCAAAACAAATTCTACTTTAAGACCATAGTCTTTATAAAATCTTGATTTTTCTGACCATTGTGCCCCTTCATTAAAATACAAACCGGGTGCATAGCCTCCCCAAGTAAAAACTTGAACCTTTAATACATCATCGTCATTACCAGAATTCTTTACTTTGTTAGCTCCTGATGAATTGCCAGATGAATTGTTATTTCCACTTGTCACTCCCGTATTTTCGGTAGCTCCGTTTTTGCCTGTTATATTTTCAGCTTTTTCTTTGACTTGATCCCCTATAGCGGTTCCATTTAAAAGAAAATATAGACCTACGCCTATTAATCCCATGATGAAAAGCGTTATCAGGAATTTTGAAAAAGTTGTTAATCGTGATGCCATTTTAGTTATTAATTTTATTCAAATAAATTATCGTATTGATTAGCACGGGAATCTGAAACAGGCGATTTAATCGGCTCATCGATATCCAATACTTGACTCTCATCGTTTGCAGAAATAATTAATGCTTCCTTGTCGGAACCTAAAAGCAATGAATCCCCTTCTCTTTCCCACTTCTCTAACATTTTCATTCCTTCTTCTTCGAAGATTCCATTCTTCAAATCTATAGATTCCATAAAGCCAGAAGAAACTTCCATGAAACGCTCCATCTCTCCCACTTTGTTTGCAACATCATCTGCAATAGTTTCCATCGCAGCATCAAACATCGCACGTTTATCGGGATCACCAGATATAACGGACATGGCAGATTTCATCGCAGAGTTTGAGGCTTTAATTGCTTTATACTCTTGCTCCTTAACCATGACCTGATCTTTCACATCTTCTTTAAGAATATGCGAATTTTCATACATCTTGTTAAGCACACGGTAAAGAACTTCCATTTTTTTATACAGGTCCTCTAACTTAACATTGGATTCTTTCAACCTACCTGCCTTTCTAGATTTTAAGATCACTTTAGATCTTTCGTTGCTTTCTTTTGCCTTAGAAGCCATCTCCAAATTACTGTTAATGTTCTTCCTATTTATCATGATGGTTTCCTTCAACTTATGCATCTGCCCTTTGAGCATGTTAAGTTGTTTGTTCATCTTTCTCAAATTTCCTTCTAGTTCAGAAATATAAGATTTAAGAATGGCGATTGGATCTAGCTGGATAAATAGTCCTGTGATCCATCTCATGGCAGATTTGTACATATACCAAACCAAGTTTCTAGCTTTTTTATCAATAGCTAAAAATAAGGCTGAGCCTATTATCAAGGTTGTAATAACGATGGACAATATGGTACCTATATTCGCGATAGCTAGAAAGCCAAGGGCACCCAAGGCACCTAAAATGGCGATCAAAAATATTGTTCCTGTTACGCCTTCAGGACGTTTCCAAAACGATTTTGTTTTTTTATTACTCATTAGAAATTATACGCTCGTTAATTAAAGATATTGATTGATCAGACTTACATCTTTTTCAATCTGACTTCTCAAAACTTCATAGGTTTTGATGAAATCATTATTTGTTTTCTGGACTTTTGCTTTCGAAGTAGAAATTTCTTGCTTCGAGGATTGATATTGTTGTTTAAGGTTCTTTATGTCTTCTTGCAGTTTTTGTATTTGTAATTCTTTTTGTTCTATAGCTTTTAAGATATCTTTTTGAGATTCTTCTTTTGATATTACTTGCTTTGAATTTTGACTGGCAACAGCAATGTTAAACTTTTCTTTTTCTTTAGTTAGAATATCCAGATAGTATTTTGCTGAATCTGCTATATTATCTTTTGAAGCTCCCATCGTTTGTGCCATCGCAAAGGCTGATTTAAATCTGGTTGCTTCATCCATTTCCATTTTTTTCAATGACTGAAGGGATTGTTTATATTCCATATAATCAAAGCCTTCTCTATTATGCTTTTTCATGGCACCCAAAAGGATATCCATGAACTTTTCAGAGATGGACCCAGTCGTGTCTATAGAATTTGCTTCCGCTCCATCTAACTTTGATTGCCCGTGTTCTGTTTCAATTGCAGCACCTTCAGTAGTAGTTTCAGGCACTATTTCCGTCTCTTTTTCCTCCTTTTCAGCGGACTGAATATCCATTTTAAGGTCTTCATCCTTTACAAAAAGTGATTTTAGGTTTTTAAGCATGGTGATCTTTTAATTCTAATATTGACTTTTGGAAAACAAACTTGGATAAAATTGGTTATTTATTTGAATTTAAGCTCAATAAAAACGTTCTTTAAAAGTGTACAAAATAAAGAAAAATAAGGCAATCATACAAAACTTAATGCTTTCTTATTCATAGGATTAGATATATTTGTTTCACCAACTGCGTTTTAGAGACCAGAAAGAAGCAAAATCTTTAAAAATATAACTCATGGCGTTCCTTTTACAGTGTTTTAAAAAATTTCCAGTATCAATAGTTTTGGTATTTTTTGTGTTTTCTTGCAATGATGATGAGGTAGGAAATCCAGTGGATTCAGCGGCTCCAAAAATTGAAGTCGTCAGCCCTGACATCAATGCTACTTTTGATTCTGGTCAAGACATCAATATAGAAATTAATCTAACTGACGAATCGGAGATCATTTCCTACACCATTAAGGTAATAAACAGCCTTAATCAGGAGGAGGTTTATAACAAAAATGTATTTCCAGCAAACTCCTCAGCTAATGAATCCTTTCTTTTGAATCTTGAAGTAAGTGAATCGACTGTTTTTAATATTGAAGTTAAAGCAACAGACGATTATGACAATGTATATGAAGACATAGCATCATCGTTTACAGTGAATCGCAAAATTGGTGGAGATTTATCACTTGACTTCAATATAACTTATCAAGGCAATCCCTTTGAATTATTCAAAAATTATGATTACCCATCTGGTGAAACGGTATATTTTACTCGTTTAAGTATGTATATAAGTGATTTGAAATTAAATAATGCACAAGGAACTGAAATTCTAAAAGAAGTGGACTTTGTAAATATGACCACCTTTTTAGAAAACCCACCTGCTAATGCTTCTGTTTATTCTTATTTGATAGACAATGTACAAGCTGGAACCTATAATAATCTTGAATTTAATATTGGTTTAAATAACGAATTGAATGACAGTGATCCATTTACCTTTCCAACAACACATCCTTTAGGCTTGTCATCAGAACATTGGCCTGGATGGGAAAGTTACGTATTTTTCAAACTTGAAGGAAAATTAGATTATGAAGCCGATGGGACCTTTGACCAAGACATCGCATTACATATAGGAGGGGAAGATACTTTTAGAAACTTTACTACTGAAGGAGCTATTGTTATAGAAGATCAAGGAGAAACAAAAGTAAATTTTGATCTTGATATCCATAAGATATTTGTTTCTTCTACTGGAGAAATCTATGATATTATTTCTAATCCAACCATCCATGATCTTGATCAAATCAATGAAGTAATTACCTTGGCAGATAATTTAGAAAATGCGATCAGTAATTGATTTGAATACCCAGAATACAAGCAAAGCATAGCGATAAAATAATCACTACACTTTGTTGTTTTTCTTTTTTTTGGAAGTTATTAAGCACCGGCTACTAACCTGTACTTTTCTAGTAACTCGTGGGTAAGAGTTAATTCTCTATCTTTTTCAAAAAGTTTTTTCTCAGTCAGCGCTAATTTGGTTTGCACTTCGTTAAGCTCTCTTTCAGAAAACATCTTTGTAGATGCAACACCTTGGTTTCTCACCAAAGCTAATGCTGAAGAAATAAAATCTTTTTCTAATAAAATAGAAATTTTAATTAGATCGTGGATATTTCCATAATGTGGTGAACTTAGTCTGCTACTAAAACAAGTTCTAGTCAAGCCAAGCTTCATAGCTACTAGTGTTTTAGTGAAATTAGTTTCTTTTTCGATAAATTGCTTTATCGTTTTACCCATATGCAAGCCGAAAGGCGCATCCATTGAATCGATTTTGGTATTGTTATCCATATTCTGGTCTTTAGGATTTTGATTAATACTATATTTACTTTTTACTATATGCAAATCTTGTGCCTACATTTTATATTTTATTATATATGTTCATTCATTCCGTAAAAATTCGTGTTAGATATGGCGAAACCGACCAAATGGGTTACGTTTACTACGGTAATTATGCCGAATACTTTGAAGTAGGCAGAGTAGAAATGCTTAGATCTTTGGGCTTGACTTACAAGGACTTAGAAGAAGAACACGGTATCATAATGCCTGTCACAAGTCTTAATATTCGGTATGTAAGACCTGCTTTTTATGATAATGAGTTAAAATTAATTACCACTCTAAGAGAAATCCCTGGCAAAAACATAATTTTTCACGTAGAGATATTCAATGCAGAAGAGAAAATGGTTTGTGCTGGCAGCGTAAGGCTATGTTTTATTGACAAAAAAAGTGGCACTCGAATAAACACACCTCCCCAAATCTCTGATAGACTTAAACCTTATTTCAGTTAAATGAAGGAATCTAAGGAGCACAATAAGCTTAAAACCGCAAAAGTTGGCTTTTTTAAAAAAGGTAAAGAAAAGTTAATAAACTCTTCTGTCTTCCAAACTTCGCTTTCCTGGACTAAAAAGAATTCCTTACCAGGTTTCTTTAATGTTTCTATATATGATGTCCTTACCTTTATATATAGAGAGATTAGAGAGGATAGCATTGCAACAAGGGCTAAATCAATAGCATTCAGTTTCTTTTTGTCTTTATTTCCAACGATGCTGGCTTTTTTCACCTTGATTCCGATGCTTATTCCATTTTTTGAAAAGACCTTATTAAAGATCATCCCAGCAGATAAGATCATTAGATCTGGAGCAGAAATCGATTTTAATGCGACTATACTGGCCCAGATCGAAAATATGATGGCGGGTTTGCCGATATTTCCTGAGTCAGGTGTACATGCTATTATGGGGCTAGCAGCAGATTTTTTGAATAATTCAAGATTTGGCTTACTTTCTTTTGGTTTTCTATTAGCCTTATTTTTTGCCTCAAATGGCATGGTTACCCTAATGAATGGTTTTGAAAAATCTTCCCACAGTGGGACTTTTCTACGTCGTAATGTTTTACAAAAACGGATGATTAGTTTGCAAATGATCTTTGTCATGGGCATCCTGATTGTTTCCTCACTGGCGCTCATTATTTTTGGTAACCCACTTTTGAATTTTATATCTGACAAATTACATCTAGAAGGTTTTATTGGCTATATAATATTCGTCCTAAGGTGGGTCTTGGTCTTCCTTTTATTTTATTCCGGAATTGCAATTGTCTACAGACTTGGAATTGCTACCACCAAAAAAATAAGATACTTTTCTGTAGGTACGACATTAGCTACGGTCCTATCAATCGCTTCCTCAATTGGCTTTGCAACTTATGTTGACTCATTCAATAGATACAATGAGCTCTATGGATCCATAGGTACCATAATAGCTGTCATGCTATGGATTCAAATCAATGCATTCATTATTCTTATTGGATTTGAATTTAATGCCAGCATTGCCGTCAATAAAACATTGAATAAGGTCTTGCCGGAGGAAGAAGAGGAATGAGAAGGTAAAATAAACTTTGAATGAATGATCATATGAAGAAGACCATCCCAAAAAATAATCTTCCATTAATTATATTGTTCTCACTTGGCATTGTCTCAAAATACAGCTTTGGACGAAGTTTCTCTATTTATTTCAAGATCTGATTGGAGACTTTTTATTTTCATCTCGATTGTTATCAAGGGAACATTGCCCAATGGCAACCTTAATGTTGAGTTTTCCGAGTTCACATGTTCGAGAATGTACTTTGCAGCCTTATAGGGATCACCTTCTTGTTTTGAATGTACAGCTTGCAGTTTATTTCTAAAAATCCCTACAGTTTCGTCATAATCACTTATTACTTTATTCGCTTGCATTAAAGACCTACCCGCAAAATTTGTTCGAAACGGTCCAGGTTCTATTAGAAATACCTTTATCCCAAGATTTTGTACTTCCTGTGCAAGAGCTTCACTAAATCCTTCTAATGCAAATTTGCTTGCATTATATATTCCAAAACCTGCAAAAGCTTTGATGCCTGCGTGTGAGGAAATTTGAACAATTGTTCCAGATTTCCTTTTCCTCATATTTGGTAAAATCGATTGAGTCAATTTTAAAGTTCCAAAGAAGTTTACTTCGAATACTTTCCTTATTTCGTTTATAGATGCCTCCTCAATTGCTCCCGCAAATCCTACTCCTGCATTATTAACAAGAACATCTATATTTCCATATTCAGATATTATCTCTTCGACGGTAGATTCGATTTTATTTACATTGCTTATGTCAAGTAGAATTCCTTTCGCTCTTTTTTCATATTTCTTGTTGAACTCATTCTGTTGCATTTCTTTTCTAAATGTACCGATGACATAATCACCTTTGTTAATGACAGTTTCTGCAATTGCTTTACCTAATCCACTAGAAACACCAGTTATGAGCCAAATTCTTTTATTCATTTTCTTGATTGATTATGTTTGACAAATAGGTTTCTTGAAAGGCTTTGAAGCTTTCGAATATTTTTTCAAAAAATTTTATCCGATGTTAAACAACTAGTATGGAATGACACCATTGATTTAGTTATCCCATAAGGTTCAACTTTTATTGTTGCTGAATATTCTTTTATAGGCATTGGAGTTTCAGTCATGATATAAGACATAATTCGTTCACTGGCATTGAAGTAAACCATTTTTTCAATGATCTTTCCTCCATTCTTTAAATAAATTTCCCATGTTGACCTTTTGCCTGTTTGGTAGACAGTTGTAGATGCCACAACTTCTGGAACCAGATTATGGAGGTTTGACCAATCCTTTACAATATTCCAAGACACTTCAGCATTGAGGTCAATGATTTTATTGGATTCGACTGAAACAATTTTCATATTTTGGCCTGAAAGAACAATTGGAGAAAGAATAATTATGATTAAATATTTTAAAATGATTTTCATGTTTCTTTTTTTTTTAATATTTAGTGTTTAATTATCCATCAGTAAACTATTGAATTTACAAGCGACTTTAATATTGTTACAAAGCCGCTTGTAAATATTTCGCAAGTTGAATTGATTATAGAATTGGTAATTACTTTATAATTAATCTATAATGAGGCGTAGGATTCAACGGGCAAGAGTAAATGTAATTTCCAGTTTTAAGATCAACAATTCCAGTGTATTGAGCTTCGCCCTTTTTCACATACCCTGTTGTGAAAGAATTTTTTATTGCAGTTTTCATTACATCTAATCCTTTGTCATTTTCATTTTGGATTACAAAACCTAGGTCTCTCTCCACATTTTTATTGACTATTCTGAATTGATATTGACCTGGAGTTAGATTTAATTCTTGAGTTTGAAATGCTCCCATTGTTTGAATCAACTCAATGATAGTAACATTGTTTTCCATTGTTTGTGCTTTAAGTGAATTAGTGAAAAATAAAAGACTGGCTACAGCGAGGGCTGAAATAAGTTTCTTCATTATACTTTTTTTATAGTTTTTAAATAATTAACTATACAAAAGTCGAAGAATTAGAAATGAAAAAAAATGAACTAGATTAAGAAATTTGGACTTTACGGAATTATTTGGATTTTAGTTTTCGTATTTTACTTAGGAATTCTGGGGACATCCCTAGATAAGAAGCGAGAACATATTGAGGGACTCTATTTACGATATGGGGATATTTTTCTAGATATTCATCATATCTTTCTTCAGCTGTTTTACTAATATTTGATATTACCCTACGACGAGAGAATGCAAATGCTTTTTCTGTTGTTAACCTGAAATACTCACTCAATGAATGGAATTCTCTGCATAAAGGTTCAATTTCTTCGTATCGCATTTGCATGATAACAGAATCTTCTAAAGCCTCCGCATAATTCATTGCTGGAGTTTGGTTGATATAACTATAAAAGTCTGTCACAAACCAATCTTCCACACCAATACTCACCGTGTGTTCTTTACCGTTTTCATCCAAGTAAAATACTTTAAATGCCCCTTGGACAATGTATGTTCTACTTTGACAAACTATCCCTGGTTGAATAATATATTGTTTCTTTTTTACTTTTGAAGTCTTAATTATAGATGTTAATCTCTCTATTTCTACTTGACTTAGAGAGACATAATTATTTATGTTATTTAATATGCTTGTGTAATTACTCATTTATTTTTTGAGCTTGACGATAACCATGAACTATAAATAGCCTCCTACTGCCTCATCAATTCATGAAAATCTGACATAGATTGATTTAGATCCGTACTTGACAAATAAGTTTGTCTCCCACTTTTATCGAGCAATAAATAAAAAGGTAAGGTATCAAATCCCATTTTCTTTTGTAGCTCAGCTAAATCTAAACCATAAACATTGGTTCCTGGCAGATCCAATCTTGCCAGAGTTTGTCGCCAAATATTTTCCGTTTTATCTAAATTCACATTGAGCATCACAACTCCTTGACTGGCTAGATTTCTTCTAGTCTCCTGTGTATTTCGAAATCCTTCCAAACAAGGCTGACACCAACTGGCCCATAAAGAAATATAGACAACCTTTCCACGAAATTCTGTTACATATTTTTCAATGCCACTCAAATTTAGAAACTTAAAATCTGGAACAGTCTCTTTAGCCACATATTGAAGATTTTGGCCAAACCAATCTTCCAAAGTCTTTGTGTACTCCGTGATCGTGTTAAATCTTTTGTATTCTTTAAACTTTTGCTGAGCTAACTGGGGCTGTCCCATTCTGAATGCGTTCAGCATCAGCTTGCCTTGCATAAATGCTTGACATTTTCCTGTCAGGTTTCTTTTTATAAATCTATAGTAATGCAAATCTTTTCCTGAATTTACTTCAACTGGGTTTTCTAAATTTAAATAATGAATGAATGCGCTAAGCAAATTCTGGAAAACCGGATACTTCAAAGAATACTGATCATTGATATCAATTCCTTGAAGTAGTTGATAATTGATCCAGTAATCACTCAGACGACTCGCCTCTATTCTATCACTGTTGTAAATAAAGTATGAAAACTTTGAGGTTTCTAATTCCCATTCAATTTCTTTTCTGAGATATGATCTCATTTCAGGACTTATTCCAGAGGTCCTATTAAGGTAGGCAAGTTTATATCCTTTCTCTTTATTTATAACATCAAAGAAGTCAACAATATCATAAGCCTTTGCTCTTGCTACCGTGTTTGCATCAAAGTTAGTAGTGAGGAAACCTTTAGTAAATGGAACAGTCTTTCCTTCTGAACCATAAGACTTTTGATATGCCTTCAAAAAATTATTATCCGCTTGACCAATGCCAGTAAATACTAGACTGGCTAAAATGTCTTCGGCATTAAAAGAAAATTCAACCTTGGAATCAAAAGGTCTAACAAAGATATTGAATGTGGTACTTTCATATTCAAATCGTATAATTTGAGAATATTTAATTTCAATAGCCATATTAAATGACATATCCTCTTTTATTGTTCCAGTAAATTTTGCTTCTTCTTGGGTAAGTGGGTTTATTGTTTTGTAAAGGAAAAAACTTTTATTCTCAGCATTGCTCACTTTGCCAATGAATTGCACAAATGAAGCTTCTACCTTAAAAGTCAAGAATATTAACAAAACACCTACGAAAAATCTCATAATTGAACTTTTGTCTATGGCGAATGTACAAAGTTGTCTGATATTTATGTCTAAGACTGTGTTAAACTTTTCTGCACCCGTACTTGAGCCGAAAAATCGGCAGCTATATCTAGATTTAAAGCTAAACCTTCAGGCAATAATCTAAGCGCTTTTACCACAATAGCATCAATATCCGCTGTTAAATTGAGCCCAGGGTATAATTCCTTATCCTCTAAAGTCTTATTGGTAGAAAACTTTATATTATTTAAAATCTGTCTTAGATCAATTTTAGCATATTTGGCCAATTGTCTTTCTATCTCTTTTTTAAACAGCCAACTTGTTGTTCGAACAAATAATTGTTTACTTTCTAACTTAAATTTCAAGTCCTCAAGTTTCACAAATTGTTCTTCTTCATTAAAAACAGGTTCAAAATTGAGAAATACTGTTCCTTTAATGTCTCCACTTAATTCTACTTCAAGATGTAATTTTTCATCAGCTGTTTCGATCCTAATCTTTTCAAAGTTTACTTTTTTCCCCTTTATATTGAATTCTTTTAATTCATTGATTAATATCTCACTTAATTCAGCATGATTTATTTCGGCATCTATTAAGAATCTAGAGCCTAAAACATCAAAATCTTCATAACTTATCGATGGAAGATCTTGAAATATATTTGAACTGTTCAGCTCTTTGACCTTTACCACTAATTCTGATCCAGAGAATATCTTTACTCGGATGAACTTATCCGAATATTCATCCATATGGATTTTTAAATTATTAGGTTTGATATTAAAGTTAAAATTGGAGATTCGCTCAATTTCTAGGGGATTTTTCAAGCTTTCTAAAACCGGGTCTATGAACTTTTTTAAATCTGAACCTTTCTGAACCAATTTATCAATTTCAGAGCACATCTTATCATCAAAAGCCCCAATCAAAAGTTCCAAAATGCCCGTGGATGGTATGGATAAAATCTTTAATTTCATGACAGGCTTCTCTATCCATTCGTGCTCCTTGAGATATGTTTTTGTCGTCAATTTCCAATCCTCAGAGATATTAAAATTGGTATCAAGATTTAACTTGACTTTAGCAAGCCCTCCTACTCCAGACAACTTACTCGATTTTAAGTTGAGCTTTATTGTAAAGTTATAAGAAAGGATAGAATCTTTAATATGCAGATTGAAATCTTCAAACGCTGTTATTTCAAGATCGAAGCCATTAACTTGAATAGGTTTTTGATTGACAAACCGATTTTGAATAATATTCTCTAAGGTCGTTTTGAATTCAATTTTGTCAATATAGACTTGAAGAAATAATTTGCTTAACTGCTCCATACCCCAAATGTAAGCTAAAAGAAAAGATCAGCGAAGAAGAATCGACGAAAGAAAGATTAAAAGGAGTACAAACAAAAAAAAGCCCCCCTCCAACAAAGTGAAGAGAGGCCATCCCATAAACCGATTACGATTTTAATATCTTTGTACGAACAACATAATGAGTTGTCGCATTTCCTTCTCAATGAAATAGGTAGAAACTAATCTACGGTGTAAAAATAATACGGTAAAACGGGATGAGATGTAATCAATAGTACCCTACAAATATACAGGAGTTATAGCAGACAATTAATACCCTTATTTGGGTATTTTTAACAAGCGAGATTCTTTGAATATTTAAACTCCTGTGAATTTTGTCCTTTTTGACTGTTTTGTAATCATAATGTTATAATAATCTTTTTTTAAGCACACTAATAAAAGATTTAAGCAACTGATTAAGGATTCATACAATTTTCCGTACATAGCTTCCTTAATGCTGTAAGAAAGCAAATAATGACCATGCCAATAAAAAAAGGGCTGGATTAAAATCCAGCCCTTCATTCCATACTTAGTATTTAGTTATTTTAAACATTAAGTTTATTCAATTAATATCATTTTCTTCGTAGCTGAGAATCCTTCGGTATCTAACTGATAATAAAGTACTCCTGTAGCTTGAAGGTCTTTACTTTCAAAAGAAACTTCGTTATACCCTCTTGCAAAATCTCCTTCTACATACTTAAGCAACTTTCCTGACACATCAAATATTTTGAATGTTGCAGTTGCTGCCTGTGGTAAGCTGAAACCAATTACTGTAGACTCATTAAAAGGATTGGGCTTGTTTTGCAACAATTCAAACCCTGCTGATGAAAGTGTTGCACCAACTTTGTTGAATGCCAAATCTACATCTATCAAGACGCCACCATTTGTATATGCTTCAGCATTGGTATAAGAACTGCTTACCTGTAGCATATCTTTTAAATAGCCATGCTCCTTTGCTTTGAAGTTTATGTAGAACAAATCTGATCCTGTCTCAATTGACATTGGCACTGCTTCATTGTAAGAGGTCGTCAATATGCCTTCTTCCACGTAGGAATGACCAAAGTTGCCGTCTGCCACTTTTAATCTTCCAGCTGCCGTTGAAACTAATTCTAACTTGCTTGCATCAAACTCAAGAGTAAATTGATAACCAGATATCTGTGTGAAGTCATTTGCTTTGAAAGCTACATTGTAAGTTTCTCCAGCCTTCACTTTTCTATCCTCTATTTCTAATAATAGAGTCGATGGATAATCTCTGCTTTGATCTTCAACAAAATTGTTTGGATTTGCTGAGCCATTTATGTCTCCTACCTTGATTCCTACAAAATCAGTATCCAATTCATCTACCATCAAAGGTGTTACACAAACATTCTCTGGGAAAGCAGCTGACCAAGGATTTGTTGGGATTGGGAATACATAATCCGAATCCACAAACCTCCAGGATTTATTTGATGGAAAGTCCGTGATTACAAATAAGATCAATTGCCTCAATTGTACCAAATCAAATGTCGATATGGTCCCAGAGTTATTTACATCTGCCGCAATCAACTGATAAGGAGAAGTCAATGGATTCGTTCCAATGATGTGTTGTGAGATCAATACTAAATCGTATGTACTCACACCGTTCAATGGATTGATATCCTTCTCTGGTGATACGCAGTAAGTGTTATTTGTAGCCAAATTCTCAAAAGCATAATAGCCTGAGTTGTTGTTAGCCATTGTATTTGACATAGTGCCAGACATCTGCGCAATATCCATTGTTACTTGTCCGACCACTTGGCCTGATTCTGTCAACACGTCTCCTGCAATCATTGCTGATCCACCTGCAGAGCCTGGACAGTTGCCCAAGTTATCTTGTGGTATGATGTAAGTCGTACAATAGTCAGAATTGCCTGCTTCATCTGTTACCCAGATTTCTACATTTACAATTCCTCCTGGTACATCTTCGCAACAAACTTCTATTTGAGTTTGTGGTGGTCCAGTTTCTCCTTCTCTTCTTATTAAGACAGAAGCTTCAACAGTAGAGTCACCATCACAATTATCAAAGGCATACTCCAATAAATCTGTTGCCCAAATCGGCACACAACCATCTCCATCATTCATCACTTCTACAGAAATACCATTCAAACAAACAGGTGTTGGATTTTTGCAATCTTCTATACAGAATTCAAAATCTGTACTAGTCCAATTTCCACAATGATCTCCTACATGCCAAGTGATGATGTGGCAGCCATATGGATATACACCAGATGCATCTTCTCCATCTCCTGTAATTATGGTCACACCTTCACCAAAAGCATTAATAGACCATTCATATTGCAATTCTGAAGAACAATCATCTGATCCAATTGCAATCAATTCTACAAAGCCTTCGCAGCCATCTGTATAATCACATGGATCTGGTGTTGGCATATCTACTGTTGGTGCATCTTGATCAATGACCTTGATCGTCTGCTCATAGTAGAAATAACCATCATTATCTCTGAAGGTGTTTGGCAGTGGCAGTGGTATTCCTCCATTTGTAGGTGTTTGCGTATCATCGTAAACACACCAGTTAATCAAAGTCCATTTTCTGATGATCTTAAAGCATGCCTCTCCTTGTATGGTCAATTCTAAGTCTTCATAATTGATCGCGACTAACTCACAATCATCATCTAGTATTATTGGCGCACCTGTATCTCCTGTATCATCTGGACAGGTATCTATCGTAATGTCTGGTGGGAACTGAACCGTAAAGTCAGACACATGTTCAAAGGTGATTCGTTGAGTACAACTTACATCATCTGATTTGTCTGAACCATCACTGTATGTCCAAGTTCGTGTTAAGGTTCCTGCATGACAATTATCTAGGCTTCCTCCATCTACTGTGTTTATCAGATTCGCCGCACAGTTATCTGAAGCCGTTGGTTCCTCTTGCCAAGGATTATCAAACAAGGGATCATTACAATCTACCGTTAAATCCGATGGACATGTCACTATTGGTCCGAATGGATCTTCTATTGTGATCTCTGCCCAACAAATATTTGTATTTCCTGCAGCATCTGTTACTCTTAATTCTAGTACAACATTTGGTGCATCACAACAAGCTACTTCTGCTGCTGGTCCCCAACCTTCTCCTACACAACCTAAAGATCTGATCTCTAAGGTCACCTCACTACAATTATCTGATGAACCCTCATCAAAATTTTCTGCCGTGATCCATGCCAGACCATCATTGTTAAGTGATACATGTAAGTTATCGTCGCATACAGCAAATGGTTGCGAGTTGTCTTCTATGGTTACATTCACCAATTGCACTGTGGAGTTGTTGCAACTATCTGTTGCAGTGATCATCACTTCTGTAACACCTAATGGAAGATTGTCTACAAAATCTCCACCTGGGAATACATTTGCAATATTTACAGTTCCTCCTCCAGTGTAAGCGCCTCCACCTACTGTATAGGATACAGAGATTGAAGATACACCTGAACAAGCATCTGTTACTGCTTGACTAAAAGCAAGACTAGCATCACAATCATAAGGATCTGAGTTTGCTGTTATGTCTCCTGCATTTATTTCTGGACCCGTGTGGTCTCCTACTCCTATCAATTGCGTGAAGTTCTTAAATACATTTGTACAACAATTTACAATCGTCCATTCTCTAACGATCTTATATCCTTTCCCACAGGTTGGAATAATTTGATCATTATAAGTATAAGATATATCACAGAAACTATGCAAATCTGCCGTTACATCAAAACATCCAAAAAATGGAGAGCCACTTAAATCCGGTGTAATATTTTCTGGATCACAAGTTGCATCTGAACATTCTAAATCGATGTTTCCAGGTATACTGATATCATCAAAACTTGGTGCCTTAAGGTTTACTGTTTGTGTACAATAAGATGCGTTGCCACATTCGTCTATTGCCTCGTATGTTCTCAATAATTTTGCACCGTTCCAATCTGACTGATCGCAGTTTGTTTCTTCTATAATCTCTGATATTAAATTAACCTCAAATGGACTACAGTCGTATGCTGCCATTGGCGTTGGAAAACCACAAGTGATTATAATATTTGCCGCTGTCACCTCTCCTGCTCCAAATGGTGGATCTGGGAAAGATACATTGTTATCAACCACTTGGATATACCAAGTTCCTCCCAGATTTCCTGGCAATGAATTTGCACCTGTTGTTTCTGTACCAAAATATTCTGGTGAAGTTGAAGCCAATAAATTACAATCTGGATTTGCCAATGGACCTTGCACAAAAGCCAACAAGTCTGGTGAATCATTTATCGGATTTGGTGTGTAAGTATTTTGTGAGCCTACATCTCCATTTAGATCCAATGTCATTGGAGAAGTAAAACCTGCGTTTATCAATGCAGTCGGTAAATGCAAGAAGACGGATACATCCGTTATCTCATTGTGAATCATATCTAGATTCACTTGGATGTCTTTCAATGTAACGCCGAGTGGGTAACATTTATCCACACCAATATTTACTGGTAAGAATAAGTTTGATTGTCCAGGGCCACCAAATCCACCTGCGATATTCGCTGGAAGTTCAGGACCTACTTGTATCGTATCAGTAACTTCAAAGTCTTCGTTTGCGTAGTCTGGGTTTGTACACTCTACATCATAAT
Organism: uncultured Saprospiraceae bacterium; assembly: GCA_938018185.1. GTDB lineage: Bacteria > Bacteroidota > Bacteroidia > Chitinophagales > Saprospiraceae > JALZVN01. The sequence continues at coordinate 14,741 of CALIIW010000094.1, read as the reverse complement.
CATTGCAAATAATTAAGGGTGCATCTTTATCCTCTACTTTGATTTCTCCCCAACATTTATTGCCGCTTAATTTATGTTCAATGACATAAGTGATTGTAGTTTTAACTTGAGCTGAACTTATCAGATTCGTTGCTGGCACTAATGGACAATTCAACAATTCCGGTGGAATCTCTCTTCCGAAGCAGTCCATTGGAAGACCTCTATCTGATAATACTTCTATTAGATTGCCTGCGCTATCTAATAAGGTTATACTGTATTCAGAGTTTAGTGAATTTTGACATAATTCATTTGCTGTAGCTTCCAATACCATGTCTGGAGTGATTTTAATAACACACTCATCAAGGTCATCATTAAAGCCTTGGCTCCATCCACCTTCTGCTGGATTATCGTCATTATTTTTCAAACTGATGTGTACCAAATCATTACAAACCATCGTCGGATTTGTAACTGTAGATATGGTAATATCTGAAGTACATCTAGTAGTTATGCCATCACAATAATTGATGTAGTACACTATTTTATGACAGCCAACTGGAAATCCTCCAATGGTTCCAACATTCATACCTGGAGGTAAATTCAGGTCAAAAAATATGGAAGCATTTGGATCAGGATTACCGTCAACCAAAACTTCTAAATCTACATCAATTTCACAACCAATTCCAAATGCATGATTACAATTTGGATAACAAATCATTGCTTCTGGTGTGATAATCTCTGCTGTTCCGGTACAATTCACGGGATCTCCAATACCTACAATAGGTCCTGGACAATCTGATGGACATGGCAATTGCCAACACTCTCTATATTCATCTCCTGGTAAGTTTGCATTATTATCATTTGGAAATTCTGCATCCGTAACTCCAGTAACTTCAAACCAACCAAATTTGGAATCTGTTTCGTCGAGTATTTGATTTGCTGGTCCTCCTAAATTTTTATCTGTTGTAAGAAGGGTCCAATCTCCACCATTCCAACCAGTATTGAAACCGTCAAATAAGGCGATTGTATATTCCTGACAACCATCTAGATTTGGTATCTCATGATCGATTACTGAACCAGGAGGATTGCCTTCGTAAAATGTTGCATTTATGTAGAATACTCTTTCGCCTTGTTTTGTTGTTGAGCAAGTTCCTTCATATAATTCCCATGACATAAATTCTGGCCAAAGACCTACTGTTACTCTTGCACAGAAATCGCTGTATTCTACTTCACAACATTCTGGACATTCAGCTTTAGCTCTATAAGGTTGAGCAGGTATTGGAGCCAAAGAATTGCAATTTGCAGCATCATAACCAGATGACAAAATGGTATCCTTGTTCCAATCTAAAAGTGCCCAAGCATGTTCTGTTTCATTAGCACCATTCCAATATTCTAGATCTATAAATTCTCCCGACTTCACTTGAAGTGGAATAACATCATAACTATTTGTGCAAGAAGTAATATTTACTTTGTAGTTATTTGCAGGCCATTCTTCTCGTAAGCTTACATCTATGCTTGCACCATCCCAGCCATCACCACCTGAGTCCTCTAAGACAAGGAAATATGTACAACCATCTTCGCAATCTAAATCACAGTCTATTATTTCAAAAGAGACAGGTGATCTTTCAGATTCACAAACGATGTCTGAAGTACAGACACATGAAGCAAAGAATGTAACACAACCCGGTTCACAGGCATCAGGATCAATTGCTCCTGAAGTGAAAGGATTTAAAGTTGGTCCTGTACCAATTACATTCCCCATGTCATCATACCAAATAATGGATGATACTGGGAATGGTCCTGCTGGACAAAATAGACATGGATCACAAGTTGCTGTTAGTTCAACAAGTGAAGGATCCTTTCCAATACAGTGAAAACCGCTGGTAACTTTTGGAGGATCTGGTGAATCATATTCCGTTATCATTATAGGAACAGGACAAGAATAGCAAGTTTCTACATTTGGTCCACCTTCTAAAGGTTTTCCACAATCATCATATTCTACTATATCTACTGCAACTACCCAAAATGTTAAAGGGCAGAAGTCAGAGGGGAAGAAAGCTGCTGGATTAAAGCACATACCTTCTCCAACATGTGATCCGTCACCAACTACAGTTGGCGGAGTAGGACTAGGTCCAAACCACAACCAATTATCTGCTGAAGGAGCTGGAGCTGGAGGCGTTGGTGAACCAATAGGGAATGGGCCAAGACAAGAACCATTTCCATTTGGATAATTAGCATCATTTGTATCTCCACAAAAAGTTCCTACCCAAGCTCCTGGTGTATAGGCATAAACAACAGTACCTGAAATTTGGTCAACAACATTGGTCCCTGGAGCATCTCCACATGACCAGCCGTCACCAAAACTATCATTAAATTTAATTGTATAAGTATCACCTATAGGCAATGGTCCTGTAGTAGAACAGCCTGCGGCACCTGAAGCAACTATTGCTCCAGCGCTATTAAATATATCCCATGATGTCTCCCCAGGAAAATTATCTGAAGGAGCATTTACTTTAAAAAACCCTTCTATTGGATCCATCCCCATTGGTGTTTCGACTTTTAAATCCGGAACAGGATCACTTGAACAAAACATTACATCGTCATCCACAGGAATAGGATCCTCTGGATTTGCACAAACAACAATTTGAGTTTCTGCATGCAAGACACATCCTGTAGAAGGATCTGTATAATCGTGTGAGATGATGTGGCAACCAACACCAGCAGCGGCTGGATCAAAGTCTGCCGTTCCATCAGCACCATCTATTACGCCAGGCCCGGAAAATATACCGATTGGAGTAATTAATTTAGTAGGTGAACCAATTGGGAAAGGACCAAAAACGGAACCATCTCCATTTGGTGTTGCACCACTACCACAAGATCCACTATCCCAATCACCAGGTGTATAAGTCCATGGTACAGTTGCCGATGTAACAGCTGTCCCAGGAGCATCTCCGCAAGACCAACCATCTCCGAAATTATCAAAGAAAGTTATTTCATATGTATCATTAGGATCTAAGCCCGGTGTACATATTCCAACACCTGGTCCACCATTTGCTACCGTCACGCCAGCACTATTTGTTATGCCCCAAGTAGTTTCTGAAGGGAAGGCATCAGAAGGTACATCTAAAGTAAATGAAGCAACTGGAGGTTCAATGATTCCTGTGATGCAATCTATTTGTATAGGTGTAGGATTAGGGCATCCTGCAGCTATATCCGTATTATCATTTAAACAGAATTTAACATCGCAAACTTCGATATCAATTCTTGGAACAGTCCAATTATAGGCGACATCTACAAAACAGCCTTCGCTATCTGTAAAAGTTAAACCTACGATTCCTGCAACATCAGTAAGGACAAAAGGTACACCACTCATAGCAGTCGTAACTGGTGGTGGCACATTGGCTATCACAGCCACGGCAGAATTTTCTATGCCCCCGGTACATTCATCATTTTGACAGTTACCGATAGAACTATCATAAGTTCCACTAACCGTATAGCCAGTTCCATCGCAGTCTGCGATTCCTCCTGTTACTGTTATTTCTAAAGTTGCATTTCCACAATCATTACATGTTGGCACGACTTCAACTGTAAATGGCGGAAGAAAGTTTGTTTCGCAACAAGCGACATCCTCACATGGACTTACTAATGGAATTGTAAAGTCTGGAGTAGTTGCAACGGCATAATAAATTGGGTTCGTTGCACAGTCACCAGTAAAGTTGGTAATTGCAACTTCTGTTGCAGTAATTGGAACTGCAGCCACCACACCTAAGAAAAGTGGATCCGTAGCAATAGGGCTCAAGTAAGGTTTGGGTCCGGCCATCTGTGCCACATAAAAGCCAGGATTTGGACCAGCAATGCTTGCTCCACCCGCTAATGTTATGATGTAATCATCTCCAAAGCAAACGTTTTCTGCACCGCAAACAACGCTGCCTATGTCATCACATTCCGTTACTACATTTGATATAACTATGCTTTCTAGTACAAATCCACTCCCTGACAATACAGCTCCAGTACAAATATTTGTAACTGTTGGGGTAAAAGTAAAATCACATGAGCCGCAATCTGAAAAAAGACCTGCCGCTCCACTTAGTGTTACTGTCCCAAAACAACCTCCAAAAGACGGAATTGTTGCTAAATTTCCAGCCGCTCCACAAGTAGAGGTATAATCAATTGACATTGAAAAGTCTGAACCATCTCCTTGGCTTGTAGTACCACAAATTTGCGCTTGCAAAACAACATCAAAAAAGAAAGGATCTCCACATTGTAATGGGTTGGCATCCGTTCTAGTGACATCCCACATTGTTACACCTCCTGGATCTGGTACACCGGTTGTGGTGAATGTTGTTGTGAAACAACAAATATTCCCATCTGGACCACCTATCATTATTGGTAAAGGAACTGTTATTCTTTGATTGCAAACTGTTATTTCATATTCAGTACCTTCACATAAACCAGGGATAACATAGTCTCCTAACGTCACGCATTCATTAATGCCATCACAATCTCCTCCTCCAGGAATTGTCCACCCGTCTATAGTAAAATCTGCATCAGTAGAAGGCACGCAACCCGTACATGGAGCTGCAGCTTGTACAAAAACTGCAGAATTCCAGCCATTTGGACAAGTTTCCCCTGAAGTGCAAACATCAACATCACAGTTATCCCAAGACACTGTGACCGAAGTTGCTCCTGGTGTGATTACAACGTTTTGTGGCGTAGGGGGATGTCCTGCAAACATAAAGAAAGAGGCAAACAAGAATACCATTGTAAAAATGGATCTTATTGCTTCATAAGCTTTTATCTTAGTATTTAATATATTCATGAGAATAAGTTTTTGTTTTATTTATTTTTTATTCATTTCCATAATCTCTTCCTTTGAGAGTACTTTCAGCTTCATCGGCTCTTCTTGCTCTGGCATAGCATTCAATTCAATTGTTCCTTCATCACCATTGACTACGGTTTGGAAATAACCGGTAAAATTTTCTTTGAGAGAAGATGAATTTTCAAAAGCATAAATGGTGAAACTTCCAATGAATAGAAATAAAAAGGCAAAGAAGAGATACTTCAAAGCGCTTAAATTTGTCTTACTTTTTTGCATAATAACTTGTTTAAAAATTGATCAAAAAACATGTTCAAGTTAGCCTAAGCAAATACCTAAGTTTGCTCAAACTAGAAGTTTGAAATATCAAAACACAGTGTAAATAGGTTATAAGACGAGCCCGATATAATCAAGAAGCTTGATTATAAATAAATTATTCTCTTACGCTAATGCGTAAATCAAGAATCAGTTTTAAATCTTATCTAAACAGAAAAGAAACAGTTTAAATCTTAATTGTAAGCAAGTATAGATATTGCTGGAAAGATTAATTGTACAATTTAGCAATACAATATGTATACTACCTATATTTTCAATTTAGCTATAAGGAGAAAAATATTTTGAACATTTGAACGCTCAAAATGATGGCATATCTAACACAGTAGAGAGATGAAATTTAACTAAATTTAGCATTATTAAGCAAATGCAAAATGTTGAGACCTTGATTAGATTAAATCTTGAATTATGAAAAATATTATTCACAAAATTCAATTCTAAACGCAAAAATTGGTATCACAGCCAACATTCCTTTCTCTAAATATAAAGGTAAACCAAAATACGATGTATAAAATACCCTAAAAATGGTATTTTTATACCATGTCACAGATTGCAATTAATGGTTCAATATGAATGACTGAAGTATCACCACGTTACAGTCATTACTAATATATAATCCTTTTTTCAATCATATAGTTCTTATTTTTAATATAAAAAAATAAACATTCACAATTTGCCTCATGTATTAATAAATTAGTACTTGTTAATTCCTATTTTTGAATTCTATAAACTACATAAAATATAATATATGATAAGCAATTCAAGCACAGGTCCAATAATCATTGGATTAATTATACTAGTCGCTGTAGTACTTCTACTTTCATGCAAGACTTCCAATAAAATTCCGGAAGATTATGATAAAAGAATGGTCTATTTCGGAGGCGGAGGTGGCTTCACTGGGCAATCTTACGAGTTTTGTCTGTTAGAAAATGGCTCTTTATTTAATGTAGATAAGAATAATGAGGATCATACTTACAACATGAAACTAAAGAAAAAGCAATCTCAGGAAATATTTACAAAAATAGATCAGTTGTCTCTATTAGGTTTAGCATATAATGAACCAGGTAATATGTACAAATTCATAAAAATCATGAAAGGTGCTGATGAAGCTCATAATTTAGTTTGGGGAAGTCCAAGTTTAGAAGTTGACTCTAGCCTTGAGAGTTTGTATAGCGAATTAATAACATTAACTAAAACTTCAGAAAAAGAAAAGAATGAAAAATAATATCCTACTTATACTGATTCTCCATTTTGCATTTATTGGAACTTGTTTGGCTCAAAAATCAAAACATCCTTCCATGAAAGGTACTGTTTCGAATGCGCCGATTGAATATAAATTTGAAAAGTTTGATTATAAAAAGCAATCCAAAACTGCCAATCAAACAAATTTGCCACTCAAATCATTTGAAAGTCAAAAATTTCAACGACCAACAAAATCAAAAGGAATCCTACATAAGCGAATCTTTGAAGGGAAGAAAACACCTTCTTTCTTGAAAGGAAATCTCTTGGATAAAAATTTAATTAACTCTGATTATGAAAAACAAGCTTTTCAGTTTTTGGATTTAGCAAAAGAAGATTTACTCATCAAAGACCCTCAAAGCGAATTCTCGGTTAGCAACATCGAAATAGAATCAAATGGAAGGGCACATGTAAAAATGAATCAGCAATACAATGGGATTCCAATATGGGCTGCGGAAATAATTCTTCATGCGCAATCAGGCTTAATCAATAAAATGAATGGAAACTATATTGAAACGCCTCAGATTGACGGTACTGCACCCAAGCTAAGTGCTCAAGAAGCTTTTGACATAGCACTTTCGAATGTGGCTTCTTTTACATCCATAGATCAAAAAACAGTGAAACAAAATGAAAATGTTTTATGCAAAAAAACTGCATCGAACTTAGTCTATTTGCCAACTGAAAACAAAGATGACTTGAATCTATGTTGGCATGTTGTTTTTCATCCAAATGTTCGGGAAAATTGGGCCTACTTTATTGATGCTACAGATGGTTCAATATTGAGATATTATAAAAATTCTTGTAGTCTCCATGCAAACAATTTTACTTCTGGTACTGCCCACAAACATTCAAGCTCTTGCAATCATGGTCATAGCAATTTTAAAATTGTTCCTAAAGAAGGCCAGATGCCAGGTCCTGAAGTGGCAAATGCAACGGATCTATTAGGAGTCACTAGAACAATAAACACTTACAGCATAAATGGCGATTTCTTTTTAATTGACGGTTCTCGTTCTATGTTCAACTTAGCTCAATCAAATTTACCGAATGAACCAGTGGGTGCTATTTGGACAATTGACGGGAACAATACTTCTCCACAAGGCAGTAATTTTACGACTTCGCATGTAGCTACGAGCAATAATAGCTGGGGCAATGAAAGGACTGGAGTTTCGGCTCATTATAATGCTGGTGAAGCTTATGATTATTTCAGAGAAGTCCATAATAGAAATTCAATAAATGGAAGAGGTGGTAATATTGTATCAATTATAAATGTTACAGACCAAAATGGTGCTTCCATGGAAAATGCTTTTTGGAACGGTCAAGCCATGTTTTATGGCAATGGAGGAAATGCATTTGAACCATTGGCAAAGGCACTGGATGTTGCTGGGCATGAGCTCTCACATGGTGTTATTCAGAGTACTGCGAATCTAGAGTATGTGAGTCAATCAGGTGCATTGAATGAAAGCTTTGCAGATATTTTTGGTGCAATGATAGATAGAGATGATTGGAAACTTGGTGAAGATGTAGTCAATACATCAGTCTTTCCTTCTGGTGCTTTAAGAGATTTACAAAATCCGAATAATGGAGGTAGTTCATTAAATGATGCAGGATGGCAGCCTAAAAACATGAGCCAGTATCAAACATTGCCAAATACACCACAAGGAGATTTTGGAGGAGTGCATATAAATAGTGGAATCCCAAATCATGCTTATTATCAATTAGCAACTCAAATTGGTAAAGACAAATCGGAAGATATTTTTTATAGATGTCTTACAAAATACATGACTAAATCTTCCCAATTTGTAGACTTGCGTATTGGTGCTGAGCAGTCTGCTATAGAATTATTTGGTAATGGTTCTGCTGAGTTGGATGCTGTAAAATCAGCCTTTGACATCGTACAAATTGGCGGTGGAACAGGCACAAACCAAGAAATCGAATTGGAAACAAATCCTGGTGAAGATCTCATTTTAGTTTCGGATGCAAATCTGTCAGAATTATATGTAGTTACACCAGATGCCAGTAATGTTACTCTAATTTCGGAAACAGATCACATAAGTAAGCCTTCTATAACGGATGATGGTTCTGTGATTGTATTTGTTGCTGCTGACAATAGAATGCATCTAATTGAAATGGATTATAACTCTGGCGTACCGAATGAGATCGTACTTGAGAATCAACCTATTTGGAGAAATGTGGTTATTTCGAAGGATGGGACAAAATTTGCTGCAATAACCGATAATATAAATAATGATATCATTGTTTACGATTTCATTTCGCAAACCTCCAAAACATTTACCTTATTCAATCCAACATTTACTGCTGGCGTTTCGACAGGCGATGTAAAATATGCTGATGTGATGGAGTTTGATCATTCTGGTGAATATCTAATCTACGATGCCTACAATGAAATTAATTCTTCATTCGATGGGCAAATTGATTATTGGGATATAGGCATTATTGAAATCTGGAATAATAGTACTGCTAGTTTTACAGACGGCAAGAATATACAGAAACTATTTAATGGTTTGCCAGAAAATACTTCCGTTGGTAATCCGACCTTTGCAAAGAATGCAACCTATGTTGTGGCATTTGATTTTATCGACGAGGAAGGAGATGCTTCAATTATCGCTGTAAATTTAGAAACAGGAGAAACTTCTGATCCTCCAATTTTTGAAAATATTGTTCTAAACTATCCTAACTATTCTGTTAATGATAGACAGATGCTTTTTGACGCCCAGGATCAAGATGGCAATATAGTCCTTGGAAGAATTGATATAAATTCTGATTTTTTAAATTCTGATCTCAACTCTGCAGTAATATTTATCGACGGTGGTCAATGGGGAGTTTGGTATGGCTTAGGGGACAGAGAACTGGTTGCCCTTGAAGCTACTAGCCCAGGTTTAAAATTAAAGCTATCACCAAATCCTAGTCAAGATATAATTACAATTGATCTTGATGGATTTGAGTCTGGTGATTTAGGTTTTGAAATTATTGATGGACAAGGCAGATCGATTTCGAAAGAGTTGACGCAAGTAAGTTCGAATCCTAGCAAACAAAATATTGACATTAGTCATTTAATTCCTGGTACTTACATACTTAGAATTAATCAAGGTCCATTGTATTCGAATTTGAAATTTATAAAAGTTCAACCATAGTAAATTACTGTAACTATCTAGACCTAGTACAACAAACGTAAATTATGGAAACAATCGTTTCAAATTTGCTTATTACAAATTGGTATTTGTTTATTCGTGTATTTGTTTATGTTAATCTTTTTAGATTATTATAAACAAATGAATGCCAAAGGCATCCTCCATAGGAGTCTTTTGGACTTATAGAATAAATAAGCACATAAACCAAATTCAATACATTTTAAAAAAAGCCAACTCAGATGAGTTGGCTTTTTTTATTTTACCTAAATTATATTCTTAACTTTGAATATAACGTTTTTTTAATGAAGCCAGGATCAGACACAAACTTAAATGAAGAAGAGCTTGCTAGGTATTCCCGTCATATAGTTATACCTGAATTTGGAATTGAAGGTCAAGAAAAATTAAAGAACTCAAAGGTTCTTGTGGTTGGTGCCGGTGGATTAGGAGCTCCACTTTTACTCTATTTGACAGCAGCAGGAGTTGGAACTATTGGCATTGTAGATTTTGACATTGTAGAGCAAAGCAACTTGCAGCGTCAGGTTTTGTTCACTGTTGAAGATATCGGGAAACCAAAAGTTGAGGTAGCGAAAAAAAAATTGCAAGCTTTAAATCCTCATGTCAAAATCATAAGTTATCAAACAAGCTTTAACACAGAAAATGCTCTTGAGATTATTGAAGACTATGATGTGGTAGCAGACGGTACAGATAACTTTCCTACCAGATATCTAGTGAATGATGCTTGTGTTTTAAAAGAAAAGGTAAATATATATGCGTCTATTTACACCTTTGAAGGGCAAGCTTCTGTGTTTAATTATAAAAGGAAAGATGGCAGTCGTGGCCCTAATTATAGAGATCTATTTCCAGAACCGCCACCACCTGGACAAGTGCCTAGTTGTGCAGAAGCTGGTGTCTTAGGAATATTACCTGGTATCATGGGATCTATACAAGCTTCGGAAGTTATAAAAGTCCTCACAGGCATCGGTGAACCATTGGATGGAAAGCTATTTTTGTTTGATGTTTTAAGTTTTACAAATAGAATTTTCAAATTTCATAAAAATGAGCAAACAAACATATCTAAGCTTGTAGATTATGATGCTTTTTGTAATGGCAGTTCAAAAAATAATATAGATATTAATGAAATAACTGTTCAAGAATTGCATAGATGGTCCAAAGGAGGGCTAGATTTTCAACTGATTGATGTGCGAGAACAGCATGAGTATGAAATTGGAAACATTGGAGGGGAATTAGTTCCATTAAGTGAAATATTCCAGCATGTTAGCAAGATTGATAAACACAAAAAAGTTGTCATTCATTGTAAATCTGGACAAAGGTCTCAAAAAGCAATCCATCTATTACAATCTGAATTTGCTTATACCAATTTAATCAACTTAGAGGGGGGTTTGATGAATTACAAGAAAGAAATCGATCCAAGCCTAAAGGTTGGTTAAAAACCATTTATTTTTAATTTATTTTATAGAATGCCAAATCGATTACATAAGTTAATTATGTCGATGGATTTAGTATAATTAACAATATATTGCAAAGAGCTTTTTTATTTCCAAATCATCATATCAATCTAAATAAATGAACACAATTAGCAAACTGTTTATCTTGATTTTTTTCAGCTTATGTTATTATTCAATAAATGCTCAAGTTACAATCAATGAATTTTCTGCATCTAACTTAAATGGTTTCCTTGATAGCTACGGAAAAAGCGAAGATTGGATAGAAATATATAATAGTAGTACCGAGACTGTTGATCTTTCTGGGTATCATTTATCTGATAAAGAAAGTAAACCTGCAAAGTGGGAAATTCCAATGGGAACCCTCATTCCGGGAGAAGGCTATTTAGTTTTCTATTGCTCTGGAAGAGATAAGGTGAGAAATGGAGAATATCACACAAATTTTAAATTAACTCAAACAAAAGGAGACGAATTTGTTTTATTTTCTGATCCAAGTGAAAATATAATTGATGTTATAGAACTACCAATTTCTCTGGTAGAGCATTCAAGATGCCGAGATACAGATGGTGCAGAAGATTGGAAAATATGTACCAACCCAAGTCCAGGGCTTTCAAATAATAATTCGGAAAGATATAATGCCTATACCGCAGCACCGACAATGAGTTTGGAGGCGGGATTCTATGAAGGAAATCAAACTGTTGAGATCACCAATTTAGAACCTAATTCTACTTTGAGGTATACCATGGACGGTACAAATCCTACCCCATCTTCACCGGAATACAATTCGCCTTTAACAATATCAAAGACAACAGTTGTCAAAGCCAGTTCATTCAGCAATGACGATTTAATCTTGCCTGGGAAAATGGCATTCAACACATATTTTATTGATGAAGAATATTCCTTACCAGTATTTTCTGTAGGTGCGGATGATGTTCAGGATTTAGCAAATGGTGAAGGGGAATTGATCCCAATAGGCTCTTTAGAATATTTCAATAAATCAAAAGAAAGAGAAGCATTTAGTTTTGGAGATTTAAACCGACACGGACAAGATTCTTGGGTTCTTGATCATAGAAGTCTTGATTGGGTTTCTAGAGATGAGATGGGATATACTAAAGCCATACACGCTCCAATTTTTTCAAAAAAAGAAAGAAACGAATATCAAAAATTCATGTTCAGGAATTCAGGTGATGACAATTACCCAGCAATTGATGATTTTGATCATGAAGGTAGTACACATATCAGAGACGAATATGTTCAAACCTTAGCTCAAGAAGGAGACATGAAACTAGACTACCGAACAGTTGAAAGAGTCATATTATTTTTAAACGGTGACTACTGGGGTGTATATGGCATGAGAGAAAAAGCTGTTGATCATGATTATACTGAAGAATATTATGGACAAGGCAAGTATGATCTGCAGTATTTAACAACCTGGGAAACGACAGAGTTAAGATATGGAGGTGAACGAGGCTTAAACGAATGGATTGCCTTAAGGGATTTCATTCTCAATAATGATATGGGGATAGAAGAAAATTATAAGATTGCTTCCGATAGTATTAATATGACAAGTATGATAGACTATATGATTGTCAATCTAAATGTTGTTGCCTCAGATTGGTTAAACTATAACACAGGATGGTGGAGAGGATTAAACCCAGAAGGTTCTCATAAGAAGTGGGGATATATTTTGTGGGATCTTGATGCTACTTTTGATTATTACATAAATTATAGTGGTGTCCCAAATACAAGTCCAAATGCAGAGCCTTGTGATTTAGAAGTAATCGCGGAGTTTATGGAAGATTTCTTTTGGGAGCCAGAATTAATGGATCCTTCAGTTTGTCAAACTGTTATTGACGGAGTGTGTCCCTATCCAGCGGATGATCCTGCCCTACCCTTTGTATTCCTTTTTGATGAAGAATGTTGTAATGACACTTGGGGATCTGATTGTGAAGAAGCGTACGAATGGGTGACTGAAAATTTTGGGGAAGATGTTGTTTTTGGGAATGTAGGTAAGCATGAACAATTGTTTTTGAAGTTACTTGATGAAAGTCCAACGTTTAAGCAATTATACTATGTTAGATATGCGGATTTGATGAACAGTGTTTATAGTTGTGACAATATGATTAAAACATTAGATAGAATGCTTGCAGTAATAAGACCTGAGATGCCCGGACAAATCGACAGATGGGGAGGTTCTGTAATAGAATGGGAAGCGAATGTTGACAAACTAAAAGATTTTATAAACGCAAGATGTGAATACTTAGATGATGGAATGGTTAATTGCTATGATGATTTGTCAGGACCTCATGAAGTTACACTTTTAACTAGACCAGAGCTTGTAGGAGAAATAGATTTTAATTCGATAGATATTGAGAGATTTCCTTGGAAAGGAACATATTTCGGCGGGATGGAAAATGAAATTAAAGCAAAAGTATTTGATGCATTCGATCAAGATTATGAATTCAGTCATTGGGAGTCTACAGCAGGTAATATAATTAGTCCTGACATTAATTCTAGAAAAGCAACGATTAGCCTAAATAGTTCAGATACGCTGATAGCAGTATTTCAAAGTTTTACAGGAACAAATGACCTTTTTGGAAACAAATTTAATGTAGATGTTTATCCGAATCCAGCAAAGGATCAGATCAATATCAATTTTGATTTAGAAAATAAAACCCAAGTAAGCTTTGAGCTTTATTCTTTATTAGGTAAAAAAATAATGGATTTTCCTTCAAATTCTGGTCTTAAACCAGGAGGCAAGAATTCTGTAGTATTAACATTAGACAAATCATTGATCCAAACAGGTTTGTATTTGATTAAACTTAAATTTGATAAAGAAGAAAAAAGTTATCGAATCAATATCGTTAATTAAAATATTATACTTACAGCGTGAACCAAGTGCTATAGGCTCTGTTATAAGGGAAATATATAAATGGAAATTCGAAAGGAAGTCCTAAAAAAAATGCTTACACAGAAAGGAGATAGTCTTTTAGAACTGTCTCAAAAGCAGCCTATATTACTTGTATTCTTAAGACACTTTGGATGTGTATTCTGTAAAGAAGCTCTCAAGGATATCGCTAATATCAAGCCCAAACTTACGGAGAATGGTCTTTCTTTGGTATTTGTACACATGGCAGAAAATCAAATTGCTGAATCTTACTTTAAGCAATTTGATTTTAAATCTGTACTACACATTTCTGATCCAGACAAAGTTTACTATAAGGATTTTGGCTTAAAAAAAGGAAGTTTGAACCAATTATATGGTCTTCGAACTTGGTATAGAGGGTTTTCCAATGAAACTTCAGAATTTAAACTAGAATTGACCAAAGGTTTAGGAGATTCTACTCAAATGCCGGGTATCTTCATAATTAAACAAGGTAAAATAAGTGATAGCTATATCCATAACTTTGCGGCGGACAAACCAGATTATAATAAACTTCTGGAATGTTGCATTGTTAAATAAAGACTTTAATACCTTAAGCATATGATAGGTTGGCGATATTCAAATTATAAAGGAGATAAGTCTGGCAGTCCTTTTGAAAGATTACTTGATCTTTTTAAGGAATTGTTGACACATACTTCAGGAAACGTTTCTGAAGCATTAAGTTGGTTAACAGAGCTAGACAAAGAATATGAGCTTACCACAGATGACTATGGTATGGCTGACTTTATAAAAGATTTAATTGATAAAGGCTATATTGAAAATCCTGACAGGCCAGAAGGAAATGGTTTTAGACCAACAGCAAAAATGGAAATAGCTATTAG
>CALIIW010000093.1 GCA_938018185.1 uncultured Saprospiraceae bacterium | reverse complement strand
CAAAGAATATGAGCTTACCACAGATGACTATGGTATGGCTGACTTTATAAAAGATTTAATTGATAAAGGCTATATTGAAAATCCTGACAGGCCAGAAGGAAATGGTTTTAGACCAACAGCAAAAATGGAAATAGCTATTAGACAGAAAGCCTTTGAAGACATTTTTGATCAAATTAAGAAATCTAAAACTGGTAATCATAACACGAAAAAAACTGGAAGAGGTAATGAACATACCTCTGAACTGAGGCCTTTTGAATTTGGAGATAGTCTTGAGAATCTAGCCATTTCAGAATCCTTAAAAAATGCACAAATAAATAATGGCATAGATGAGTTTAAATTGACGCAAGACGATCTTGAAGTTAGAGAGACCTACTATCAATCTCAAATGAGCACAGTTTTGATGATCGACATATCACATTCAATGATTTTGTATGGGGAAGATCGAATTACACCTGCCAAAAAAGTTGCAATGGCATTGGCTGAATTGATCACCACCAGGTATCCAAAAGATACTTTAGATATCTTAGTTTTTGGAAACGATGCCTGGAGCATTGAAATAAAGGATTTACCTTATTTGGAAGTGGGCCCATACCATACTAATACAGTAGCTGGAATTGAACTTGCCATGGATCTTCTGAGAAAGAGAAGAAACCCAAACAAGCAAATATTTATGATAACTGACGGTAAACCCACCTGCATTAAAAGAGGAAAAAAATACTATAAAAACAGCTTTGGGATTGACAAAAAAATACTTCAACGTACCTTAAACTTAGCCACTAAATGTCGTAAAATCGATATTCCGATCACGACTTTCATGATCGCTAGAGACCCTTATTTAGTCAATTTTGTGGATCAATTTACCAAAGCAAATAATGGAAAGGCCTATTATAGTAGTTTGGGAGGCTTAGGAGAATTCATTTTCAAAGATTATCGCCAGAATAAACGAAAAAGGCATCGTTGAACAAAGCAATTATTTTGCTCTTTTAAACGTTTTAATTATTATGATAGTCCATAATCTTTTTAGACCATATTTTGCTCTTTTCTTCTTTTTGCTTTGCGTTTCGACTGTTTTTTCTCAAGACAGCCTAAAAATCACTAACAATCAACCAGAAATTACTGATACTTTAAATACACTCGGACAATCCATCTTGACAGATAGTTTGACTGAAAACAGGATTAAAGCAAATGATATATTCAAAAAAATCATCACAGAGGAATTAACTCAACAAATTGACTTTAGGATTGCCTATGACAGTTTGAAAAGTGTAAAGATTATCACAGCTCCTGATTCTACCTTCAGATTATTCACCTGGCAAGTTTTCATAAATGATGATGAATACAAATATGAAGGAATCATTCAATTAAATAATCCTAATCAAGACCTAATTATACTAAAGGATAATTCAAAAGAGTATATGAGTGCAGAGTTTGAACAAGGCGATAAGGATCATTGGTTTGGAAGCTTATGTTACAACATACAAGAATTTAAATCTTTTGAAGGTGGAAAAAGTTATCTCCTTTTTGGATATAACGGGCATTCCTTAATGGAAAGATTAAAGATTATTGATGTTTTAACTTTCAAGGAAAACCAAGTTTCTTTTGGGCTTCCAGTGTTTTTAAAGTCTGAGGATAGCAAAGGGCATCCACCTAGTAAAAGTAGAGTTATTATTGATTATTTTGCTGGAGCGGTTGTAAAAGTAAATTATGACCCTTTTGAAAATCAAATTCTTTTCGATCATTTGATTTTTAAATCAACACCTTATGGAGATTTTTTGATTCCAGATGGATCCTATGAAGGCTATGTCTTAAAAAAGGGCTATTGGAACCATGTCCCTAAAGTCTATGACCATGTTTATGAGGAAGCCCCTACTCCAGCACCTGTTTTTAATAAGAAAAAGGAGGATCGCTTAGATATTTTTGGAAAGAAAATCAAGGAAAGACAGAGGTAGAGTTTTTAACATAAGTGGACTTCTCTGAAGTCCTTATAAAAAATTAAGCTATTTGCTATGGGCTGTTGGCCATTCGCTTGCTAGTTTTATGAGAGTCGAAGCGGAGGCCCAAAGGACTCTAATGGAACTACAATAATGTCATGCCTCTGGCATTTTTTACCTTAATTGTTAACTTCATCTCAAATAAGAAGAACAAGGGCATGCCTTTGTTCTTCTTATTTGAGGTGCAGTTTGTTTCGAGACCTTATCGCTTGAAACGAAGCGAAGAATTAAAATTCACAATTAACAAAGGTTGATTCTCAATGAGTTAAAATCGCTATCTTATTGAAAATTCAAATGTCCAGTTATAATACCATCTCTTAAAGAATCCCTAGAAAAAGATCCTAAATTGTAATCAAGACCTTCTACCTTTGATTTAGAAGAAAAGATGCCTAGGCCATTGCTCATGTTAGTGTAATTGTTAATTATCTGATTAGAAGTAATTCCTGAATTAGCTGAACCTACATCAATGTAATTGAAAAGCTCTTGTCCACCTGCATCAATAATTATATCAATTCCAGTTAAGGCCCTAACTCTAGTTACTTCACCATCAATGTTTTGGGCTAAGTATTCATAAAATTTTCTTCCTTCCATTTTAAAAGAAGTTTGAGGAGATATTTGATTTCCTGAGCTAACAGGTCTTTCAATAGACTTATCTAAAGTCCATAACAACTCCTTTTCGTCCCATTCAGAAGGATCATCAGGATTTTGTTCTTCATACTTAATTCGCATGAATACATCATAAAAAACAGCTTGTTTTTCATCAGAAGTCCAATTGATATTAAATTGTGAATCATACTTAAATTGAATTGGTTCAGGTGGCGATAATATTTCGTGATGCCCAACAATACTAGTCACGGCTTCTGTCAGAAGCTCATCTGAATCTCCTTGAGTTACTTTCAACTTGACGAACTCATCTTTTGTTAATGGGAAATCAGCTACTTTAAATCGATATAGAATATTTGGGCTTGTAGCAAATACACCATCTTCTCTATCAATGCCTAAGTCATTGACATCTACCTCCTCCAAGGTGATTTCATCCCCAGTTTCTTCATTTTCAAGCTTAACAGTGATATTATCATAATAGAGCGAATCTGGGATTTGAGCCAGCTTAAAAGCTCCGTTTTCGTCATCCACAAAGGCTTTTTCAACTCTTATGTAGTTATATTCATCAGAAATTGACAAAACACCATAAACTATTGGGATATTTTTCCATTTATCGATAATCACAAAATCGTTTGAACAATTTGAAAGGATCAATAAAGACAAAAACAAAAATAGAAACTTCATATATTTTAACATTCTGTAAAATTAGGATAATTTGTAACAGAATCATAGAAAAATCGCTTTAAAAAGATGACGCTAATAAGTCGTTTTCTAGTTAAATAATTTTCATAACTTGCCTCAAATTTTAAATAAATTATGTCAGCAGTATCAAAAGATAAGAAGAGAATTACTACCCACGTTTTAAAGGAAATGAAGGAGAATGGGGAGAAAATTTCTATGCTTACAGCCTATGACTATTCTATGGCTATGATCTTGGATGAAGCAGGTATTGATGTGCTACTGGTTGGAGATTCTGCTTCAAATGTAATGGCAGGTCACGAAACAACTTTGCCAATCACCTTGGATCAAATGATTTATCATGCCTCCTCTGTAGTTAGAGGTGTAAAAAAGGCTTTGGTAGTAGTAGATTTACCTTTTGGCTCTTATCAATCCAATCCCGATAAAGCATTGGAGTCTGCTGTAAGAATCATGAAGGAGTCTGGAGCCCATGCTGTAAAACTGGAAGGTGGTGAGGAAGTAGCAGAATCTATCATTAGAATACTCGGCGCTGGAATTCCTGTTATGGGTCATTTAGGCTTAATTCCTCAGTCGATTTATAAATTTGGAACATATACAGTTAGGGCCAAAGGAGCTGAAGAAGCTAGAAAACTTAAAAAAGATGCCAAGCTCTTAGAAAAATTGGGGTGCTTTGGAATCGTTTTAGAAAAAATACCAGCCAAATTGGGCAAAGCAGTCACTCAACAAATTGGAATTCCAACCATTGGAATTGGTGGAGGTAGACATACTGACGGCCAAGTTTTGGTTACGCATGACTTGTTAGGTATTACTAAGGAATTTAATCCTCGTTTTTTAAGAAGGTATATGAATCTTTTTAGTGGTATTAAAAAAGCTGTTGGACTTTACATTAAAGATGTAAAATCAAATGATTTTCCTTCTACAGAAGAACAATACTAATTAAGCATGTCCACAGAAGTGACTGAGAAAAAAAAATCAAAAGCTCTTAAACCAATATTGTTTATGCTGCTTTTGCTTTGCACAGTTGCTGCTTGGTTTGCTTATGGAAAGTATCATGCCATTTTTGAACCAAATGTAAATACCAATTCTAAAACACATATCTTAGAAGTGCCTACTGGTACGGATTATTCAGAACTAAAAAAACTCCTTTTTGATAAGCAAATTTTAAAAGATTCAGCCTCTTTTAACTGGGTAGCTACTTTTATGAAATATGAAAAAGTAAGGCCTGGTAGGTTCGAAATTCAATCTGGCTGGAACAATAGACGTCTTGTAAATCACCTGAAAGCTGGCAAACAATCAACCGTAAAAGTAGTGGTTAATAATGAAAGAACTGTTGAAGAAATTGCAGGTAAAATAGCTAAAGTAATTGAAGCTGACTCTTTGTCTTTGATCTCAACTTTTCAGGATTCTACTTTACTAAAGCAAAATGGTTACACAGCAGAAACTTCAATTAGTATATTTATTCCCAACACCTATGATTATTACTGGAATACAAAGCCAGCAGATCTTTTAGAAAGAATGCTTAAAGAAAATGAAAAATTTTGGTCTTCTAATGAAAGAAAAAACAAAGCGGCAGATCTTCAACTTAGTCCTGAAGAAATTTATACTTTGGCTTCAATTGTAGAAAAAGAAACAAATCAAAATATTGAAAAACCCACCATTGCCGGAGTTTATCTAAACAGGCTAAAAAAAGGAATGCTGTTACAAGCTGATCCAACTGTTGTATTTGCAAATCAAGACTTTACAATAAGAAGGGTTTTAAACAAGCATTTGACTAAGGATTCTCCATATAACACGTATTTATATCAAGGTCTTCCTCCAGGGCCTATTTCTACCGCAAGCATTGCAAGTATCGATGCTGTATTAAACCATGAATCGCATGATTATATATTCTTTTGTGCTAAGCCTGACAACTCCGGCTTACACGCATTTGCTAAATCCTTAGCTGGTCATAATGTGAATGCGAACAAATTCAGACGTTGGTTAAGTAAGCGTGGAATACGAAAATGAGGAGCCTATATATTTAATACACCAAAAGTTTAAATTAGCCTATAAGATATTTGTTAAAATGTATTGATATTGTTTATGCGCTTATTTGTTGATGATAATCTTAGAATTTTATAAACAAATACGCGAATAAACAAATAATCAATTCCTATTTAGCAAATTCGAAGTTATTGCTGTTGTAATTTATATTTGGTGTAGTAGCAATGTAATTACCAAAAACAAATAAAACCTTGCAACTATTCTGATTTTTTAATGTCTTTAGTTTAAAATGAATTTAAAACTAAAAATCAAACAAATGAAATTTCTTTCTACCCTACTAATTGTGAGCTTCACACTTTCCATGTTAAATGGACAAGAATTATTTCCTTATCAATTTAGTTTAGAACAAGGAGAATACAAAGATCTGGAAAATCCAATATCCTTGACAAATGGAGAAGTTTGGGATGATCCCGAATTTACGGTGCCATTAGGATTTGATTTTGAATTTTTGGGTCAAACCGTAGAGACTTTAAGTACAAATGACAACTTTTCTGGTGCCATGCTCTATGCAGGAATAGGTACTTCTGAAGGACTTAACTTAATCTTGCCATACTATTCTGATATTATGGATAGAGGTGCTTTAGTTGACTCTAGTCAATCTGAAATCAACTATGAAATTGTTGGAGAGAGTCCCAATAAAATAGCAAAAATAGAATGGAAAAATGTGGGCTTTTATGATGAGATAGCTGAACTATTCACAAACACAAGCTATGCGAATTTCCAAATGTGGATCTATGAAGGTTCAGGAATAATAGAAATAATTTTTGGACAGAGCGATATTAATACTAAAGTAGCTCACGAATTCGGAGGTGCTTCCTTAGGTATAGCAAAGCATCTAAACTTTAGTTCTGGCTTAGTTGAAATTTCTTGGAATTTACATGGTAATCCATACCAACCTGAGATAGACGAACTCAAAAATGCTAGTCTGGATAACACAACTCCTAAAGTCATGATAGCTGATCCTAAAGATGGAACTGTTTATCGCTTTGTACCTAAGGTAATTTCAAAAACTAAGCACGTTGAAAAACTACAATCGGTATCCATTTATCCAACATTGATTGAGGATCATTTTTTTATAGAAAACAATTCTGATAAAGGTATTTCTATCAAAATATTTAATGCCATTGGTGCCCAAATAATGTCAGAGCAAGTTGCGCAAGGTTCAGAACAAATTGATTTATCACAATTTGGTGCAGGGTTGTATTATATTAG
>CALIIW010000092.1 GCA_938018185.1 uncultured Saprospiraceae bacterium | reverse complement strand
TACAGATCAAGAAAGCTGTGGATTTAAGCAAGCAGGCAGTTGGAACTTACTACTTACAAGTAGGAAATGAAAGAGGTCAAGTTGTAGAGAAAATAATAAAAATAGACTAAAGATTAGTCTAGAACGATATTGAAAAGCCTTACTGTATTAATTGCAGTAAGGCTTTTTTATTGAGTATATCTTATTTTTCCAGCTACTTTAATATTTCTAAAAAAATTAATACGAGGCATAAATCATTAAAACAGGCTTATAAGCAGCGATTTGCATTTAGAACCCTATTGACATTTATGAAAGTTATCCTTCGAATCATGGCTTTCAAAAATAATTTAGTTTTATATTGTAATTATATTCTCTCAAAGATATTTGACAATATAGCTTTGTATAGATTTTCAAAAACATAATTCAAAAAAACCTCTAGAATGGTAAACTCCTTACTCAAAATTCTTTTTGCAGTTTCCACTGTATTATTCTTGGCTTCAGATCAAGATCCTCATACAACCAATCACGAAAATGAGGATGCAATTAGAACCCTTCGATATTTAGAAGAAAATGGCGCATGGCATAAACATGAAGCTGGTGAAATGTGTGGTTTTGACAGAAAAATGGAGGAAAAAATGGCAAAAGACCCAGAATATGCACGTGAAATTGAACACTATAGAAAAGTAATCATGCCACAACTAATTGAACAAGAAAAGCAAAGAAGGTCTAGAGGGGAGCAGCCGCCAATATACACGGTTCCATTAGTTTTTCACCTTGTTCACAAAGCTGTTGAACCTGTTGGGTCTGGACAAAATTTATCAGACCAAACTATTTTTGATGCGGTCGAAACTTTGAACCAAGATTTTCAAGGATTGAATGATGGCTTTGAATCTAAAGTTCCGGACAGAATGAAAGACATAAGAGGGAATGCTGAAATTCATTTCTGTTTGGCTGAATTTGATCCGCAAGGTAATCCTACCAATGGGATTAACAGAATCATACATGAAGGTCCTTATACAGATGCGATGCATGACCAATTAAAAAATGCGGAATCATGGGATTCTAAAAGGTACTATAATATATACGTGGTCCCAATTATTTCTGGTGCAGCAGGTTATGCCTACTTACCATCTAGAGGTATTATTGGTTCTAAACTTGACGGAACAGTATGTGATAATGCTTATGTTGGTGCAGGTGTACCTGTTTTGACACATGAGATCGGTCATGGACTAGGACTTTATCATACTTTCCAAGGTGGTTGTGGTGGTGATGATGGAATTGCAGATACTCCACTTCAAGGAACTACATCAAGAGCTGCACCGAAAGGAGGTGGGACAAATTGCAACGGTCCTAATCCACCAACAGGGCCAATTAGTTGTGATGATATAGAACACAATTGGGTAAACTTTATGGACTATACTTCTTTTAGATGTATGGCTATGTTTACACAAGGACAGGCTGACATTATGAGAGGTGTATTGTCTGGCAATATAGTTCCTCTAACAACAGGTGCAGAATGGGCTAGTAGGCAGGAGTTAGAGCAAAGTACCGCTACCGTTTCGCCAGCATGTTCTCCTTCAGTACCACCAGGAGGAGGGAATCCAGACCCAGATCCAGAACCAGTTATTAATGATGCCGGTATTAGAAATATTCTGGAACCTTCAGAACCTGAATTCTGTGCAGCTGGCCAAATTACTCCGGTAGTATTATTAACAAATGATTATGGAGAAGCTGATCTTACTTCTTGTGTAATTAATTATAAAGTTGTTGGGATTCCAGGAACTACAAAATATAATTGGTCAGGATCATTAGCCACTGGTGAGCAAGAAGAGGTTACACTTGAACCTTTTGATTCTCCAAGTATAAGCTATGATTTAACCATATGGACTACAGCGCCTAATGGAGGAGAAGATGATAATGGCTTTAATAATGAAAAAACAACTGGGCAAGAAACGATAGCAGCTGCAGAGCCAAATGTTATTGAAGATTTTGAGCCTTCAGATTTTAATCCAACTGATAAAGATATTACAAGGTTTAATCCAAATAATGATAGAACTTGGGAAAGGACCTCTCAAGTATCCGCCTATGGTTTAGGGGATGCATGTACAGTTATGAGAAATTATCTTAGTCCAGATCAGGCTGGAAGAGAAGATTGGTTGATTACACCTTTATTTGATTTTGAAACCATCAATAATCCAAGATTGACTTTTGATGTGGCTGCATTATATGTTCTCAATATTTCAGAATTTGATACCCTAGAAGTTAGAGTTTCTACAGATTGTGGGGAGACATTCCCTAATGTGGTTTGGAAGAAAGGAGGCCAAGATTTGGCTACAGTGACAAAAGGGTTTAATCCTGATTTTGTTCCGACAGCTGAAGAATGGAGAAACGAAAAAGCCGACCTTGGCGCTTTTGAAGGAACAGAAAAATTATATGTAGCTCTAGTTAATAAAGGATACAGGCAAAATAATGTTTATTTAGATAATATCAATTTAGCAGAAGGATGTGCTTCTGATGTTTCTGTAGACTATGAAGACGTTGAATGTGGTGGAGAATGTACCGGTAAAATTAGCCTTAATCTAACCGGATTTGAAGCTCCTGCTAATATCACTTGGTCTGGTTCAGCTGGCGGAGGTAATGAACAAAGTTTAGATGAATTATGTGCAGGAGAATATTCAGTAACCATTGTAGATCCAGTTTATAATTGCGAATTCGTAGAGGAAATAATAATTTCAGAACCTTGGCAATTGACATGGTATCCTTCTGTTACAGATGAAATTTTATTTCCAAATTCTAATTCTGGAACCATAATTTTAGGAGTTGATGGAGGTACCTACAGCTATACTTATGAATGGTCAGATGGTTCAACTGATGGCGATACAAGGACAAGCCTTGCTCCTGGTACTTATTGTGTCACTGTTACAGATACTAACGGTTGTTCCTTGGAAGATTGTTTTGAAGTTAAAGCTTTTGCTTGTAACATCGATTTTGATGTTGTTATTACTTATCCGGAATGTGGATCAGGAGGAAATGTTTCAGCAGAAGTAATTTTGAATTCTTCCTCCATTTTTGGTTATTTCATTATCTGGTCACCTGGTTTTGTAACTGGGCCAATAAATAATAAC
>CALIIW010000091.1 GCA_938018185.1 uncultured Saprospiraceae bacterium | reverse complement strand
TCACATACAACAATGATCTCATTTGTCTTAGCTATAGCTGAAGCCGTCGGCTGCATGGTACTCCTTTGCTCAGAAGCACAAGAGATTAAGAGCATAACAAAGAAACAAGCATTGAAGTATTTTAGCATATGTATCTATTTCGAAAACAAATATAATGAAAGATAATCTACCATAATAGATGTACTAAAAGCATTAATTGGTGTGTTTAACGCAAGAAGGGACAATATCACTTTGCCCCTTCCTCCTATTTTATGCAGTAATACTTAGTTAATCTGATAAAAAGCTGATTCTTTGCTTATTTAGATTTGAATATACTTTTAAACTTTTCATTCATACTTCCAATTCTATAAGATAAGCCTACTCCAAAATAGCTACCTCGATTTACCAATTCAAAATTGAATTCTTCATCTGTGAGGACATTTTTCAAATAATGCTTGGTAGAATAAATTTTTTGCAATCCATAATTATAAATAAGATGTCCACTAATGAAGTGTTTTAGTTTTTTCGATTTTAAAAGACCAAAATCCAGCTTTAAGAATAAGCTGGTATGTAAATTTATTCCATTAGAATAATAGTTAATGTACCTTATAAATCCTCCTTTACAATTATTTTCATTACAAGTTACTCTTCCTAAACCAACATTTGTTAAACCTTCAAACCTTGTGAACAAGCCAAAGGTTAAATCTAAATTCTTTACAAGAAATTCCTGTTTCCTAATACCATATTTAAGTCCCCAAAAATTTACAGTAGTCGCTCTTGCTGATCTAGCAGTAGGATTTGAATTTTCAGGGGTTGGGAATGGAATAAATAAAACTCTTGTTCTTCTCGATGCATTAGTTAAAGAGAAATATAAATGAGTTTTAGATTCCTTAATTCTAAAAAAATAATCAAACCCCAAATTTGCAGCAATAGAATAAAAGCTTTTAAAATTTTCACTTTTATCACTTTCTGTTGTTAGTATATTAGAAGAATTTATTCCTGTTATGTGTATCCCGAATTCATGTTTTTGAGCCTGGATTGTTTCCAACGGAATCATGAGTAATAAAAAAAAAATAATTCTCATAAATATTTAATCAGGTTTGCTAATTATTAAAATTGGGTCTTCTAAAGTAACTAATTCAGAAACTATTTGTGAACATCCATTATTAAAATCTTGTGAACACATATCTCGTATAAATGGCTGAACCTCCATGTAAAAATATTCAAGCTTTCTTGTACCATGATACATTGGTTTGAATTCTACTTCTCTATTTTCTGGCAGTTCTTTTCTTGTGCTTACCCATGGAGTTCCAAAAGAGCAAGATGCATTTTTTGTATAAGAATGTTTATCACGACATCTTACTTTCCAGTTTCCATACCCTACAAAATCTCCAGCACTAGTTCTATGCTTAGCTTTAACCTCAAGAACTAATTTCTCACGGATCCCAAACCTATTATATTTTAAGTTAACTTTTACAAAAAAAGAATTTCCTTCTGAAGGACAAACTTCAGACTTAGTTTGGTATGAATCCCCTGCTGCTGAAGGATCTAGACAAGGCCATTTGTTTTCCTCTCCATACACCTCAATTTCTTCAAAAACTTCATCCTGATAAGTGAAATTTAAAATTTCAGGATACGAATCATTGCCGGGGTTAATAAGATGTGGCAATAAATGAATATTATCTCTATGTAACGCCTTTACTTCTTCAGTTTCTGGAATCATTCTAAAAATCCAATTACCAACTTGAACAAGACCATTTGGATTTAATGTTGTCATTAGAAAAACATCATCTATCGGATAGTCTTGAAAATCCCCAAATCCAGCGGGGTTAGGATTTGTAAGGTAAGATCTCCTAAAAGAAAAGAAACCAATTTCATTTTCCCAATTGTCCAAATATTCATCTGGAGATATTTCAGAATCCAATAAAGAAGCATCTTCTAATCCATTTAAGAATGAATCGGCTACAGAATTGTATGCTCCTTCATCTTTAAAGATAATTCGACCATCTTTAACAAAATAATCTGGACTTGTAGATAGATTTTGAAATAATAATGCCTCTGTATTTGGCATAAGTATTTCATTTTTATTACACGAAAAAAGCAGGAAGTGGATGAGCAAAAGAGCAAAGAGATGCTTAAGTTGACTTAAGTTGACTTAAGTTGACTCGAATCATTGTTTCGTAATTTTAGTTTAAGAATAATCAAATATACAAATAAAAAAAGGAAATATACATTACATATATTTCCTTTTTCAACTATTATCATTCTGTAAAATGCAGAAAATAATATCAAGTATTACTTAGACCCAACAGCCTCCTTTGTAGAAACCTGTGTATACTCAGACTCAACCATACTCTTAAGATCCGCAAGTCCTTTTTCAAAATCTGCTCCTACTTCTTTGTCTAAGTTTATCACTCCAACAAAAGAAAGCATTCTAGTCATGAAAGAATCGTTGTTCGAAGAAATTTTCCAAGTAACTTTTGTTCCCTTTTCTTTTCTATCATCTAGCTTTATGGTCGCAGTAGCATTTCCTTCATAAGGCGTCTTGAATGTAAGTTTTGATTCAACAACTTTGTTTGTTTCTAATTTTGTCAACTCTTCTGATCCAGACCCCACTGCCTCATTTCCGCTCCAGGAATAAACTGCTCCAACAGCTCCATCTGTTCCAGCAACATTTTTTGTCATGTTTGGATCTTTAGCTGACCATGGAGACCAAGCTCCCCTTTTTTCAAAAGAGGCTAAATGTGGATAAATTGCTTCTGCAGGCGTTTCAATTACAGCTGATCGATAAGCTGTATTAACCTTTGGCGCTGCAAATAAGTCGACTAGAAATAGCATCAAACCCAAAAAAAACAAGGCCCCCGCTAATACTTTAAGGAATTGCATATGTATTGTTTTTTGTTAAAAAATTGTCAGATTGTCTTTAAATATACAAAATATATCAATAGTTGTAAAGAATCACAAACTGAAATTTAACAATACGTATGTAAAGAATCTATAATACGATACTAAAAAAGGCTTTGAATCACTTTTTCTTCCGTAATCCCTTCAGCCTCAGCTTTGTAATTACGAACAATTCTATGTCTTAAAACATAATTAGCTATCGCTTGAACATCTTCAATATCTGGAGAATATTTGCCACTAACTGCTGCATGACATTTTGCCCCCAATACAAGGTATTGAGACGCTCTAGGTCCTGCTCCCCAAGAGATATAGTCATTGACCATTTGAGTGGCTTTGGTAGTTCCTGGTCTGGTTTGAGTCGCTAAGTTTACAGCATACTCCAAAACATTGTCCGCTATAGGAATCTTTCGGATTAATTCTTGAAAAGCAAGTATTTGAGTGCCACTGACAATATTTTTCAATTCAACCTTATTATTTGCAGTTGTGCTTTTTACAACTGAAATTTCCTCTTCATAAGAAGGATAATCTAAAGGTATGTTAAACATGAATCTATCCAACTGTGCCTCAGGCAAAGGGTATGTCCCTTCTTGTTCAATTGGATTTTGAGTTGCCAACACGAAAAATGGTGATGGTAGTTTATGTCTAACACCGGAGATGGTAACAGAACGTTCCTGCATCGCCTCTAGCAATGCTGCTTGCGTTTTAGGAGGAGTTCTGTTTATCTCATCCGCTAAGACGATATTGGAAAACAAAGGTCCTTCATTGAATTGAAATTTCCTGTCATCACCAAGGATCTCAGATCCAGTGATATCAGAAGGCATAAGGTCCGGAGTGAATTGGATCCTTTTAAATTCAAGATCAAGAACTTCTGATATGGTACTAACTAATAAGGTTTTTGCCAAGCCAGGAACACCTACAAGCAAACTGTGACCATTACTAAAGAGTGAAATAATCACGGCTTTAACTACGTCTTTCTGCCCAATGATGACCTTTCCAATTTCCTGGGTCAAGTCATTATAAGATTTCGCTAAGGCGTCTACCGCCTCTACATCTGATTTGTGTGCAACCTCTGCCATAATAATTGTTATTGTCTATTTCGTTTAATATCTAGTTAGTCTATTTAGACCTATTTTTTGCTAAAAAGTCAGTTAGAATAACGGTTTTTTCTTAGTCTTTGTTGCGAATAGTATGCAAGGCTTTAATATGAACTACTTATACGCCAAAAAGCTTTGTTTTTGTACCTTAGATATTCTATAAATAATGCAAATCATGATAAAATACTTAAGTTTCGCCTTTCTATTCATTTTCAGCAGTTTAGAAGCACAAGAAAGCATAAATCTCCAAGATTTATGGAAAAATTATAGTTATACTGCTTCTAGGGTACCTGGTTTCAATTTTCAAAAAGACGGAAAACATTACACCAAGATAGATGAAGATGTTATCAAGCAATTTGACCTTACTACTGGCGCTTTCACCAAAGATCTTTTAGATGTCAATGCCTTGCTACCGAAAGGCTCTAATTTTAGTTCTTTTTCCTTTAGTGAGGACGAATCTAAAATGCTTTTAAAAACAGATTCTGAGGCAATTTACCGGAGATCTTCTAAGGCCAATTTTTTAGTTTACAATGGTCAATCTGGTAATGCGGAGACCTTATTTGATGGCGGTAAACAAATGTATGCCACCTTCAATCCTTCTGCTAACAAGGTAGCCTTTGTTCATGAGAATAATCTTTATTACAAAGACTTATCCTCAAATGAAATAATACAAATTACCACCGACGGAAAATATAATGAGATCATCAATGGTGGAGCTGATTGGGTATATGAAGAAGAATTTGCTTTCGCAAAAGCTTTTTTCTGGTCAGGAGATGGAAACAAAATTGCCTTCTACAGATTTGATGAAAGTCAGGTGAAGCAATTCACAATGACAAACTATACCAACCAGCTATACCCAGATTATGTCAACTTTAAATACCCTAAAACGGGTGAAGACAACGCAAAAATTTCTATACACATCTATGATTTAAAAAGCAAAAAAACAGTAAAGGTAAATTTAGGCACGGATTGGGAATATGTCCCTAGACTTGTCTGGACCAAAGACGCAAATAAACTTTGTGTTTTTAAAATGAATAGACATCAAAATGAATTGGAACTTTTATTAGCTGATGCAAAAACTGGAATGACCAGCAGCTTATTAAAGGAAACCAACAAATATTATATTGACATTCATGATGCTCTTGTTTTTCTAGAAGATGGCAAGCATTTTTTATGGATGAGCGAAAAGTCCGGATACAATCACCTTTATTTGCATGACATGAAAGGCAAAGTTGTTAGATCTTTAACAAAGGGGAATTATGATGTGACAAACTTTTACGGTATCGATGAAAAAAATGCTTTGATCTACTATCAAGCAGCAAAAGAAAAAGCTACTCAAAGGGAAATATATACTGTTGACATAAACGGTAAAAAAGATAATAAAATTTCGAAAGAAGCAGGAACAAATTCTGCACAATTCAGCAGTACTTTTGATTATTACGTAAATACTTTTTCAACAGCAAACTCCCCTTCCAGTTACCAAGTTTTTGACAAGTCTCACAAACTTATTAGAACCATTGAAGATAATGGTCAACTAAAACGTATACAAGAACTCAACCAAGTTCAGCCGGTAGAATTCTTTGATTTTAAAACATCTGACGACGTAAGCTTGAACGGCTACATGATCAAACCACCTAAGTTTGATGCTAATAAAAAGTATCCAATCTTTATGTATGTCTATGGTGGCCCTGGCAGTCAGACGGTAAAGGATAGTTGGGGTGGACAAAACTATTGGTGGTTTCAGATGCTTGCGCAAAAGGGATACATCATCGTTAGTGTCGACAATAGAGGTACCGGAGCCCGAGGAGAAGAATTCAAAAAAATGACTTACCTACAACTGGGTAAATATGAAACCATTGATCAAATTGAAGCGGCAAAATATATGGCCAAACAAGACTACGTTGATGGCTCTAGAATTGGCATATTTGGCTGGAGCTATGGTGGATATATGACTTCCTTATGTTTATCAAAAGGAGCAGATGTTTTTAAAGCTGCCATTGCTGTTGCACCTGTTACAAATTGGAAATGGTACGATACTATTTACACAGAAAGATACATGCGTACTCCTCAAGAAAATGAGTCTGGATACGAAGACAACTCACCGATCAACTTTACTGATCTTATGAAAGGCAATTATCTTTTAGTGCATGGTATTTCAGATGACAATGTTCATTTTCAAAACTCTGCAGAAATGGTTAATGCATTGATCAGCTCTGGAAAACATTTTGATTCACTTTACTACCCAAATAGAAATCATGGCATTTATGGTGGCAATACCAGGCTGCACCTTTATGAAGAAATGACAGAATTTATTTTGGAACAACTGTAAAGTCTGCATTCTATTAAATGCTAACATGCTATATTATTTTCTACAAATAGGACAATCAATTTACCTTTCAAATTGATTGTCTTTTTTTTCAAAATGACTGTCACATAAATTTTCACCAAATCTAAAAAAACACTATTCCTTTTAAGTAAATTGCAGTCCATTCAAAAATTACACAACTACAAATTGCTCAACTACAAATTACACAACTACAAGTAAACAGCTTTGGTGTTATTGACAATACAAAGCCACAGTATTACTAAATTGACAGTGGGGTTCAGAACGCAGAACAATTATAATATTCAAAATAAATACGCTAAGCCTTAAATGAAATAATTTAAGCTTACAATTCTGTGTAAAATTAGATATGCTTAAAACAATGAACTTCGTTTTTTCTGGAATAGAGATATAAAATGACTGGAATAAAAAAGTAATAAAATAACAGGCAATATATAAGCATATTTGGGTAGTTAATTTGGCAACAATATGCTCTAGCTTTACGGCATCAAATTGAATGGGAAGTAATTAAAGGCTAAAAATAACTCCTCATTATTTAAGAATAAAATAAAACTCAAATGACATTATTTGGGCCTGAATTGTATTGTCCAAAATATTCAAAGTAACCTTTTAAAATGAAACCAAAAATAAAAAGCGTGGCTCAATGCAAACAATCCTTTGAAGGCTTTATTCCTTTAAAAGATGATTTATTCGTTCGGAAAGAAATACCTTCCATTGGGAAAGTATTCATGTCATTTGGGAAGTTTCTATAAAAAGTAAAAAGATCTTAAATGTAAATTAGCATAGTTAAAACAAACCCACAAATGACGCTTCAAGAATTTTATTAACTCCAAAACACCTTTAAAATCCATTGGATAGGTGTTTTGACTAAACCTTATGAAATGAATTTAATAAACAAAACTTTACAGCAATCAGTATTATGTTTAATCTTTATTGCCATGTGCATGTCTAACGTCTCAAATCTTCAAGCACAATGCGATGCAAAAATCTTAAGTATAGCAAATTCAAGAGTTGGCACTAGTTGGACCTTAGATGGATTTTACATGACATCTACTTTAGCAAAATTAGAAAATGCTAACAATTTTGGACCAACTGGAACTGCAGCATTTACAAATGTGATCACACATGAATCTGCAGAAATTACAACATCCTTATTGGCAAACTACGACATCCTGTATATTGGTTATATTCGTGATGGTAAATTTTCAGCAGCAGAACTGCAAGCTATGGAAGACTGGGCTAATGGTGGAGGAACCTTATTAATCACTTCAGACAGCCCATCCTATGATGATGTTGCTGAAAAATTTGGCTATCCAGTTTCTACACAAGGAACCAATCCTCATTCTCCAACAGCTGGAAACGAAACGCATCCAATTTTTGATGGCCCTTTTGGTACAATCACCCAATATTCTGGAGAATATACTCGAGGATTTTATGCTAACACAGCTGGAGCTACTGTCTTAGCTCGTGATGCATCAGGCAATGCTACATTATTAGAAAAAATGGTCGGATCTGGTCATATTGTTTTAACTGGTGACATCTGTACTCATTCCAATTTAACAATTTCAGCTGGTGATGGGATCTCAAACAACAACAATGATATCTATACAGCCAATTTGTTTAACTACTTATTCAACTTAGGGTTAGGTTGTGATGCGGATGGTGATGGAATTGCAGACGATAATGATAATTGTCCAAATACCGCAAATGCAGATCAGACTGATACGGATGGTGACAATATAGGTGATGCATGTGATCCTGATGATGACAATGATGGCTTTGAAGATTCTTGTGACCTAGATCCTCTTGTAAACAATTTTGTTGTCATTCCTTTGGATCAAGTTCCTGATAATTGGTATTGTCACGTTAATGAAAAGAAGATAGATGTTTGTCATAACGGTAACACTATATGCATAAGCTATAATGCAGTGCAAGCTCATATAGATTCTAACGACGGTGATTATCTTGGCGCTTGTAATTCATGTGGTGGAGGCGGTGGAGGCACTGGATACATTCAAAACAATAATGCGCTTGGTCAATTTGATCAAGGCAACCAGGAGGAAATGCAGTTTTTCCCTAATCCTGCGAAAGATGCTTTAACAATTTCTTTTGGCGAATTGACTAAGGATGCAGTGTTGGCTTTGTATGATAATCTAGGACAAGAAATATGGAGTCAAATGGTTTCTCAAGACACACAAAATGTAGAACTAGATCTGAGCGCATCAAAATTTGCTAATGGAATTTATACTATTTCTCTAATCACAGAAGTGAGAACAACTTCTAAAAGATTGGTGATCTCAAAGTAGATCTAGGCTAGATTCAAAACTTATTTATTGATATACCTTTTATCAGAAAATTTGGTAAAACTTAAAAAAGAATACAACTTTAAATTAAAGTTGTATTCTTTTTTATTGTTATCAAAACAACAATCGCCAAAGACATCATAAGGAAACTAAAACGGATCCAAATAATCAGGCAACAAACCCATTGCCTTAGCTATAAATCGCATCAATATCAAAGCAATAAGTGCAGTTGCTATCCAAGGCCATATTGCCTTTCGGCTATAATAGCCTTCTTTCAATTTTTTTTCGTAATCAATATCTTCTTTGGTAGCGTCATGGTGGGTAAAAACAGAATTATCTTCCACGGCTAAACTATCTACGTGTTTGATAATTTCAATTGCTTGTTCTTCATACTCTTTATGAATATGTATGCTTATCCCCCCACCTATGGTTGGAAATACCGTATTCATATTTTGATTTGAAACAAAACAAGGAATGCCTGCCTCTTTTAGTCGAGCTTGATAGATCATTGCCTGAGATTCGGCAAAGGTCTTTTTAACAATTATTATTTCAGAAGAATTTTTCATATTCTACTATAATATTACAAAATTATTCAAGAACCTTATTTTAAGACGAAAGAGCCTTCAAAAATTTGAAAGCTCTTAGATCTATTATTTGTTAATTCCAATCTGCATCTCCTGCATTATTCTGCTGGAGGAGCCTGCTCTTTTTTAATTTCTTCCATATTGATTCTCTGAATCTCTTTATCTATATAATACAAGGATTGAGGACCCTTTCCTATAAGCTTAATTCTATCCTGAATCATTCTCATCAAGGCTTCCTCTTCTCGTTGTTCTTCAACATACCATTGAAGAAAATTAAAGGAAGAATGATCATGTTCCTTGCTACTTAGAGCTACCAATTCATTGATAGAATGTGTAACCTTTTTTTCATGATCATAAACCTTCTGAAACATCGATACAACATTTTTAAAGTCAGTTGGTGGTTTTTTGATCCCAGGAACTATAGCTGTCCCTCCCATTTCAGTAATGTACGAATACAGTCTTTTCATGTGATCCATTTCCTCATCTGATTGACGAATCATAAAAGCTGCAGATCCTTCTAAACCTTCTTGATCACACCAAGAAGCCATTGCTAAATAAAGCCATGAAGCATATGCTTCCAAAGCAATTTGCTCATTTAAGGCCTTTTCCATTTTTTTTGTAAGCATACTACTTTTGTTCTATTGTTATTAAATCAATTTTACTAAAAACAAGTGTAAAGGTTACTTTGTTCACAAAATTTAGGCCTAGTGTTTAAGAGTTCAGAATGGTATTTATTTGATCTTCCATATTCTGGATTCTTTGGATATTTTCAATGACCTTAGGTGGTACTACCCTGTCTGCACAATCTGTAGCAGAGCATCTTTCACAAGTAACATTTACATCCCGTGTTGGAATAATAGGATCATTTGAAAACTTTATTGTTTTTCTAGCATTCTCATCCAATAACATTCCAACAGCAACTGAAGTATTAATATTTGGCAATGGATAGTCTTTTCTTCCATTTGCAACAACCAGATATTCATCATCCGTACCAAGATACTTGGATTTTTGCATTAGGTAAACATTATCCAATGCGGGATTATGTGCGATCGTTTTCAAGGCG
Source organism: uncultured Saprospiraceae bacterium (assembly GCA_938018185.1). GTDB lineage: Bacteria > Bacteroidota > Bacteroidia > Chitinophagales > Saprospiraceae > JALZVN01. The sequence goes on along the minus strand of CALIIW010000091.1, from coordinate 19,134 downwards.
GAAATAGCCAACCATCTACGGCAATAATGCTCATCTAAGCCATTGGCATGTGGTCGATGCTTTTTACTTAAATGCAATTCCTTAGATATTTCAAAATGGTCCTTTGGCAGCACTTGTTTCGTTCTCAAATAAAATATCTTATCAATACCAAAATACTGAGGCAGGACATTAAATCTTTGAAATAAAACAGAAGAGGAAGCTTTATACTTCTGAGCAATAGATAGTAAAAATTGTGGATTCAATTTTTTTTGACCAAACCAATTATTCAAATCATCAAGAATAGAGTTCTTATTAACAAGGATACCAACTGCAAAATAGGAGGCTTTAAAGTTATTTAATACTTCTTCAAAACTTTGAACCTTCGTAATAGTAGAAGAATTTGGCCTGATCTCTAAATTCAAGTATTGAAACCCGAGTTCTTTTGCTAGCTGAAAAGCGATTTGCATATTGTTTAATCGACTATTAAGCAATAACTTTTTCTTCTTTGCTACAAAAACTGACCTTACATTTTTTAATTCACTATAATCATCCAACCCATTTGGAAATACCTTATAACCAAATTTGGTTCGTAAAATATTTTCTAGATATTCTGCAGGCACAGCTTCCCCTATCGGAATTTTAAACTCAACAACAAATTGTTCTATTTCATCTTCAATGTCTTGAAAGTAATTTAGATTCATTTCTTGATAGGCTCTTAAAGCCCTGAAATAAAAATTATCTTCCCTAAACTCATAAGTTCTTGAAAGTTCCACCATGGTAGAAATGAAAGCACCTACTTTTTGAGGAGAATTTGCTATAATATTAACCACTTTATTTAGCTCAATCCCAAATAAATCCAAGGGCAACTCATTCAAGAAATTTGATTTAAGTAATTGACCTAGCGGGGCAAGTATTCCTTTTAAATGAGGAGAATTCAAATCTTCAACAGATACATCAAGAGCTGTAGACAATAATTTGATCTTATCTTCCTTGGGGTATTTTTTGCCCTTTTCAATTTCATTTAAATATGAAATAGATAAGCCTGTCCTTTCAGCTAAATCTGAAAAAGACAATTTTTTATTTACCCTGGCTTGTTTAACCTTTAAGCCTAATATTAATTTCTTATTGGAATTGTTATTTATCATTCGATGTCCCAAAATTAGTAAATTCGGCTTATAGAATTCAAGTAATTATGAAAGTCATCAATTTTTATTTAATAAGCATCATTTTTCTCCTCAATGGTCTTGGTTTTTCATGCGCTTCTTCTAATTATGTTAAAATTGAAAAAATAAGCCCTGAATTAAAGCCAGATAGATATAATGTGGCCTTTTTAATTATGGATGGTGTATATAATACAGAACTTACTGCTCCTTTCGATATTTTTCAACACACTATTTTTAGGGATAGCATTAAGCCAATGAATACTTTTTTAGTTGCAAATACACTGGCTCCAATTAAAACTTTTGAAGGCATTCGTTTACTACCTGATTTCAATTATTTGAAAGATGCTATTCCCAAAATAGACATTCTAGTTGTCCCATCTGCAGAAGGACATTTAGATAAAGACCTGGAAGATAAAGCCATGTTACATTGGATTAAATCAGTAGACAAAGAGGCCATGTTTATCACCTCACATTGTGATGGCGCATTCGTTTTAGCGAAGGCTGGATTATTTGACCATGCAGTTTCTACAACTTTTCCTTCTGATGTGGACGTAATGAGAAAAATGTTTCCAAAATTAGACATAAGAGAAAATGTTCTCTTTGTACATGATGGCAAATATATTAGCTCAGCTGGTGGAGCTAAATCCTTTGAAGCATCTTTATATCTCTGTGAATTACTTTATGGAAAAGCTATCGCTAAAAGGCTGGCCAAGGGTTTGGTTATTGATTGGAATTTATCCGAAGTTCCTCATTTGATTATTAAATAAGATTAGGAGCCTATATAATATTTAATAGACTAAAATTTCAAATTAGCCTATGGGATTTCTGTTAAAATAGATTGAAATTGTTTCTGCGGTTATTTGTCGATTTGTTGATGATAATCTTAGAAAATTTCTAAACGAATAAACTAAAAACCAATTCATATTAAGCAAATTTGAAGGTATTGCTGTCATAATTTATATTTGGTGTACTGGGTATTTAGTTACCTAAGCTTATTCTGAAGTACCCTTGTCTGATTTTTTATCAGCGTCCTTCATACCTTCTTTCAACTCAGTTTCGATGGTTGCCCTAGCATTGTTAAATTCTTTTATGCCTTTGCCTACCCCTTTCATCAATTCAGGTATCTTTTTCCCGCCAAATAGTAAAAGAATGGCAAACACTATGACCAACATCTCAGGTCCCAAAAAATTAAATAATAATATCGGCTCCATTATAAAGTATTTATTGCTGTAAAGCTAAGCTAAGAATCTTAAATGAGTACTACAATTAGACCAAATTAGCCTATAAAAGGTTTAATTGCTACTTTTTTAAGCCTATTTCCCTTAATCTTTCATCTAAATAGGCTCCTGCGGTAATAGATTCGTATTGTATAGGATTTTTATCACTCACACATTTTTCCAAACAGCTTAGATCCATAGTCGATCTAGGGTGCAAGAAAAATGGTATGGACAGCCTAGGCAGATGCCACTTTTCTTTTGGTGGATTAACAACCCTATGGGTGGTTGATTTCAAGTAGTTATTTGTTAACCTTTGAAGCATATCACCAACATTGATCACGATTTCATCTTCTTCAGGTGTAATCGCTACCCATTTGTCTTCTTTGGTCAAAAGCTCAAGACCTCCTGCAGAAGCACCAACTAGTAAAGTTATCAAATTGATATCTTCATGTTGTTCTGCTCTAATTGCAGTTTTTGGTTCATTTTTTATCGGTGGATAGTAAATAGATCTTAGGATACTATTTCCATTTTTTATGTGCTTATCAAAGTAATCGTCTCCTAGATCTAAATGAATGGCAATGGCTCTCAATAAATGTGATCCAGATTCCTCAAAAGCTGCATAAAGCTCTCTGCCCATATAGCTAAACAATGGAATCTCCGCTACCTTTAAGTTGTCCGGATATTGTTCCTTAATTGGATCATTATCTGTTACCGTCTGCCCAATTTGGAAGAACTCTTTTAAGTCGGCTACCTCAGATTGCTTCGCATGTTCCTTTCCAAAAGAAGTATACCCTCTTTGTCCAGCTAAACCTGGAACCTCATATTTAGATTTATTATCAAGCGAAAGATTAAAGAATTCTCTGGAAGAATCATAAAAACCTTCTATCAAGTATTTTGGTATGCCATGGTTAATTACACCTACAAATCCAATATCATGAAAAGCTTCTCCAAGTTTATCAACAAAGGCCTTTTTTTCAGCTGGATTGCCATTCACAAATTTTGAAAGATCAACGACTGGTATTGTTCGATTTGCCATTCTAATGTTTTTTAATTACTTACAAATATAAAAAGTTCTCTTTTAACTTTTAGTAGGTATAAAACTATCTTTTAGCTGTTGGTTTATATCTAGCATTATCTAATATGAATTGAGGATCGCTGATATTTATCATACTATCCAATTCAATCTCAGGATTTCTTTGCATGAATTTTTCTATAATTCTGTAAGCTGTATAATTCGCCGTTCTTCCTGGAGCTTCATCAGGCATTCCTTTTGAAGTAGGACTAAAATCAATGAGAGATTTTATCTTTTTACGATTGGTATCATAGATTAGTTCTTCCGATAATAAATGAACCCAAATATTTAATTCATTCTCCTTGACCCATTCCATTTGTTTGCCGCTGTGTTCAAAAATAATAGAGTCTTGTTCAAAGGGCATAAATTTTTTAAGGAGGTACTGTTTTTTCCCATTTTGAATCATTTTATCTAAAAGCCTCTCTCCTTTCTCTGGTTTTAGAATATCATCGATAATAGCCTCTGCAATTCTCTTAGGAATGTGTTCTTTAGTAAATGCTCTTGTCAGGTAATCAGAGAATGAAGCATTTGTTTGTGCAAATCTCTTATATGGGTAATCATTCAAAAATAAATCAAGACCTACTCCTATGGCATCCTTGCCATCTTTTTCAGAAAAGATAAATGTTTGATAACCAAACTCTGAAACGAAGGTGTATACATTTTCTACCTCAACCTCTGGGAAATAGTATTTAACATATTTCAATGTTGAAGTTAACTTCTCCGAAACTTCCTTCATCTCTGGATAGACAATCTGGGTCGTATCATACACTGACTTGGCAAAGTCATCATTTATAAAAGAACTGATGTTTTTTGCTAAGATCTTGTCATCTTTTGGAGACTTTACGTCCCTGAGTGGTAAAACATGGTTAAAAAACAACTCTACAAATGCTGGATATTCTTCTTTTAAGTTGACAAATGAGGCTAAAGTATTAGTTGTATCAATATTAAAGAGTTTCTTTTCAAATCTTATTATATTAAGATTTACATCTATATCAGAAACATCAGGATTCTTGTTAACTTTGCAGCCTACAAGCAAAATTATCAATCCAACAAAAATCAATTGAAATCTAAAAGGGATTTTGGAATTGTTATCCATTAATATCTTTTTATTATTCACTATTTAAAATCAACAATAATGAAAAAAATTGTATTGCAAGCTGCATTCTTTATATTTCTTCAAACTTTGATGTTTTCTCAAGATTTTAGATTTGGCTTTCAGGTCAGTCCAAATCGGACTTGGATCAATTCTTCTGACAATACTATCAATGCCGTTGGAGGAAATACTGGCCTAAAACTAGGTGTAGTTGGTGAATATTATTTTGATGAAAGATATGCTATTACTGCTGGTCTAGGCTTTGCTTTCAACCAAGGCGGTACTCTTAAACACGACACTGGAGGAAATTTATTTTCAGAATCTGATTTATCCAACCCTAATTTAAATATGGGTGACAAGCCATTACCTGATGGAGTTGAATTAACTTATAAAATTCAATATGTTGAAATACCTGTTGCTCTCAAAATGAGAACTGATGAAATGGGCTATTTTAGATATTTTGCCGAAATTCCAATTTTTCCAACGGCCATCAGAACTCAAGCAAGAGGAAATATTAAAGGCGTTGATAGTCAAGGCATTTCAATAAAATCCGAAGATCTTGATATTAATAAAGACGTTACCCTTTTTAGTTTCTCTTGGGGCATTGGTGCTGGTGTGGAATATAGTATTAGTTCTAATACAGCACTCGTAGCAGGTCTGTATTTTCAAAATCAATTAATAGACTTTACAGATAATTCTGCAACTAAGGCTACTGAGTTACTTGATGATATGGGAACTGATGACTTATCTGACGATATGTGGAAGACTGAGCCTGAAGATGCAAGTTCAAAAATTGGTGCGATTACACTGAGATTAGGTGTATTGTTTTAACTGAGTTTTATAATTAAAACATTTTATGAAAGAAGAGCAAGTTGAACTTGATAAAATAAAGGAATTTATTATTCGTGGTCTGCAAGAAGATGTCAAGGATGGTGATCATACTTCACTTGCTTGTATTCCAAGTGAGAATAATGATCGCGCAAAACTTTTGGTCAAAGAAGATTGTGTTATTGCAGGCATAGAACTTGCTAAACACATTTTCCACCATGTTGATCCCAATTCAAAAGTAGAGGTCCTAATTGAGGATGGAACAGCGGTCAAGTACGGGGACATTGTCTTTACAGTGAGTTGCAATTCGCAAGCACTCTTGAAAGCAGAGAGATTGGTTCTAAATAGCATGCAGCGAATGAGCGGCATCGCAACTTTGAGTAGACAATTTAAAAATGAAGTCGCGGATTTACCGGTTACTATTCTAGATACTAGAAAAACTACCCCACTCATAAGATTTCTCGAAAAATGGGCAGTCAGAATTGGAGGATCATCAAACTATAGAGATGGTCTATATGATTGGATTATGATAAAAGACAATCATGTGGATGCCTGTGGAAATATTCCAAAAGCAATTCAAAAGGTCAGAGATTACTTCGCCACAAATGATATGAAGTTGGGCATGACTGTAGAAGTTAGAAATCTTGACGAACTAAAACAGACCATGGAACATGGAAAAGGTGTTGTCACTAGGATCATGTTGGACAACTTTGAACTTGACTTAATGAGAAAGGCTGTTGAATTGGTTGGAGATGCTTATGAAGTTGAAGCTTCAGGAGGAATCACTATGGAGACAGTGAGAAACGTAGCCTTGACGGGAGTAGATTTTATATCCTCTGGGGCTATAACACACTCTTCTGAATCTAAGGATATGAGTTTGAAAATTATAAAATAAACCTACCATGTTCTAAAAACATGGTAGGTTTATTTTTAAACTCTACTCAACGAAAAATACTTTTTCTGTTGCACTTTTACCATCCATTGTAATATTCACGAGATAAATTCCTGCACTTATATTCAAGGCAGACTTTTGGATTTCGAAATTCTGACTCCCTCTAATTTCTCCTTTATAAATCTGTTTTATCAACTGTCCATTTAAATTGAATAGTTTAATATCAGCTTCTGATGAATTTTGCAAAGCGTTAATATGAATGCTAATATTCTCTTCACTTATATTTGGACTAATTTTATAAGCCTCCTTTGACAATACTTGTTTATTGGAACTTACAAATTCACTAAACTCTGAAACAGAGCTTGTATTGATAAAAGAATATTCCTCCCCATTCTTTTCCCAAAGCACAGCTACTATTTCTAAATTATCATTAGCCAAATTTGGGTTTTGCGGAAATGCAACAGAAAGCATCACTTCAGTACCTGATTCAACTGCTCCTTGACTTATCAAACTACCAAATGCATTACCAGTCAACTCGGACCTAAGTGTTTTTTGGTGCAAAGCATCATCACCTTGTCCACTCTGCATAGACACCAAATTGTTTTCAATTATAAAAAGAGAAACATATACATCAGCGTTAAAATCTTGATAAAAAATAGTCCTTCCTTCTAAAAATATCTCATCATCATTGTTAATAGACATTCTAAGTCCCATAGATGCTATTGGAGATTCCCCATTATATAAATTATCAATCGATTCTTTAACTGTATTTTTGACTGAAGACCAATTGCCGCTGTTCACAGAAATAAGGTCTTTTCCTAAAAAGAAATTTGGTTGTCCCGATCCTCCAAAGGCATTGGTCAAGGCTAGTCCAACTTCTGTTTGTAATCCTCCAGAATGATGTGCGGCAATAGCTGATGCAGTTTCAGCATTTTCCTCAATCAAACTTTCAAAAAAGGACCACCCCCAAGTACCACAATTTGGACACCAATCTGCTGTACGTTTGACTATAAGGGATCTCTGTTTTTCATCAACTTCAATTTGGGAAAAAAGCGAACCGCTAAAAAAAAGCAAGAAAAATAATAAGTATAAATTTTTCATTTCGATATAATTTCGTGTTTAAAACGGCAAAGATAGTGAAGAATAATTCAATCACTAGGATTGGAATTAAAAAGGAAAATGAATTTTAATATTTGAAAGAGAAAATCTAGAAGTTAAATAATGCTGAAAACATCATTTTATTAGCCTTCAATGTAAGCACTATAAGTAAGGATAGACAGATCAAGACGATCCAGAATCTAATATCTTTATATATGACAGTATTTTTCTTTAGCACTATACTTTTATTGAGACAAATTTGGTTTAATTCTCTCCAAATTGTATTCAAAAAAGATGCCACAAGAAGATCATATTACGCTGATTTATAATGTATTAGCGATTTATTTATTTGTTTAACCAAATTTGGGCCTTCATAGATCAAACCGGAATATACTTGAATCAAACTTGCTCCAGCATTTAATTTTTCAATCGCGTCATCCGCAGAAGAAATTCCTCCAACGCCGATGATCAGCTTCCCTTTTTCAAGCCCATTTGCTAGATACCTAATTACTTCTGTCGATCTACCTTTTAAAGGTTTGCCGCTGAGGCCACCATTACCAATTGCCACAATCTTAGCTTCTGGGGTACTCAATGGATCCCTAGCGATGGTAGTATTTGTCCCAATTACTCCTTCGATCTGAGTTTCTTTTACAATGTCTATTATATCGTCCAATTGCGTATTTGTCAAATCAGGTGCAATCTTTAGAAGTATAGGTCTTTGTATGGATTTTGATTTATTGGCAATCACCAAAGTTTGCAAAAGCCTTGTGAGTGGCTCCTTTTCTTGCAAATCTCTTAATCCTGGTGTATTCGGAGAGCTTACATTCACAACAAAATAATCGACTAAATCATGTAAGGCATTAAAACATTTTAGATAATCATCTGTAGCACTTTCATTGGCTGTCAGTTTGTTTTTACCAATGTTGCCTCCTATAATAATTTTAGTATTTTTTTTGTTTCTCAATCTTCGACACATCGCTTCTACTCCTTCATTGTTAAAACCCATTCGGTTAATAATTCCTTCATCTTCTATCAATCTAAAAAGTCTTGGCTGAGGATTGCCATCTTGTGAAAGCGGGGTTACGGTTCCTATTTCAATAAAGCCAAAACCCAAATGAGACATCGTTTCGAAATATTTGCCATCCTTGTCAAAACCTGCTGCTAGACCAACTGGATTAGGAAATTTCAAACCCATTAGATTTCTTTCCAAATTTGAGTGCTCAACTACCCAATGGTTTTTAAAGAAAATATTTAACAATGGAATACTGCATAAAATTTGGAAAATTTTTACAGTTAGATGGTGGGCCTTTTCTGGAGAAAGAAGGAATAAAAGTGGCTTGAAAATTCTATACACGTGTCATATATATTTCCAACAAATGTACTACAAAATACAGTTTCTAATGAATACTTAACTCTTTATTTAGTTCATCCATATTTCTGATAAGCAATCTCTTTCTATCGAATGTTAAGATGTTTTTATTTCTTAATTCATTAAGTACTGTTGTTACTGTCTGTCTTGAAGTAGCAGTAATATTTGCAATCTCCTGGTGAGTTATAAATTTTCTTACCAACATCTCGTATCCTACCCGCTGTCCTTTTTGTTTAACTAGATCTGTTAGAAACTCAATTATTCTTGATCTTGAATCCTTAAAAACAAGGGATTCTAATCTCTTTTCCATCCCTAAAGCTCGTTTCCCCATCAATTTCATCAAAAACAAACTCAGCTGACTATGATCCTTCATCAAGTTTTTCATTTCCTCTTTGGTAATTACACAAACTTTGCTGTCTTCCATTGCAACTGCAAAGTCCCTCCTTGACTCTGCGTCAATAAGTGCTAATTCTCCAAAAACTTCTCCTTTACTTAAAATTGCTTTGGTAATTTCTTTGTCAACAGATCCATGTGAACCAATCTTAATCCTTCCTTCTGTTATAAAGTAAATTTTATTCGCGGCATCATCAGGTAGGTATATATGTGCACCTTTAGAAAAGGTTTCCACACTGTGATCATTCGTATTTGACAGTTTGTTTGGACAAAAAATGCCTGTGACATCAATGTTTTCTAGATACCATAATCCTTGATCTGACATAGTAGAATAAATTAGCTGGTTAAGATACTAAAGAGCAACAAAATTAAATTGCTATTGTTTTGTATTATTTTAAAATGCAATTTTTTGTCAAGTAGTTTACTTATTACACCCGGTCTGGACTCAAATCCAATGCTTTAGTTAATTTACTCATATTTTCATTCTTCTCGCAGAACTTATCGAAAATCTCTTTTGGGTTTAAGATTTTTTCTTTTTCATTCAAAACTTGAAGCTTTTCCATATCAACTTCAATGACTCGTTTGATACTTTGGTCTTTAAAAAATTCTCTCAAATGAGTCATCAATCCGTTATCTTCCCGCAATTGACCTTCGCCCAATTTTGAGCCTACAGAGGCGACTATTTTGCCTTCTTTTATACTTAGGACGGAGCTTATAATTGTATTTCTTACCGAAGTAGAACTAACCTTGTCGGCATATTCGGACCAAGCTAATTTTACATTTTCAATATTAAAATCAGGTTTTACTTCATTTGCTTTATCAATCTCTTCCTGGGCGATTTCTTTTTCAATGTCATCAAGAGACAGTGTAGGTATGATATGAACCTTAGATACAGATTTGTTCTTTGAAGAGCTTGTGATCTCCTTCGAAACTTCCACCGGTTTCTTAGAGATCAACCGCTCAGTTTCTGGCCCTTTGATTGGTACATCAGATTTTTCTCTAGTCGATTTTTCTTCAACACCAATATTTATTAGAGAGTGCTCTTTGACTGCAACATTTGTTTGATTAGCCTGAATTTCTCCTTTGACTGCACTTGCTGGAAGAGCTTCTGCTTTCTGGTCTATTTTTCCTTCAACTGGATTATTTACTATTGGTTCAGCCTTTTTTTTTTGAACAGCTTGCACCTTGCCTTCTAGTTGCTGTTTCACTATATGCTCTATATGGACTAATTTGAGTAAACATAATTCTAAATGAAGCTTCTTATTTTTAGCCAATTTATAATTGACGTCACAATCATTTAGAATTCTTAAGGCATTTAAAAGAAAAGACAAAGAAGCATTCTTGCCCTGATCTATATATCTTTTTTGGAGTGAGTCGCTCATTTCAAGCAAACTATGCGTTTCTACCTTTTTAGCAACTAGGAGATTTCTTATGTGTCCCGACAATCCAAGCAGGAAAATATCTGGTTCAAAACCTTTATCAGTAATTTCGTTAAACGTCAAAAGTAGGGAGCTGATATCGCCCATCAAAAAATGATTTACCATATTAAAATAGTAATCATAATCTAGTACATTCAAATTTTCTGATACAATATCAAAACTGATATTCTTATCCGCAATTGAGGCAATTCTATCAAAAATTGATAGCGCATCCCGCAAGGCCCCATCCGCTTTTTGAGCAATCAAATTCAATGCTTCTTCCTCAGCCTTAATTCCTTCTTTCGAACATACCTCCCCTAAAAAATCGGAAATATCTTTTGTTTTGATCCTATTAAAATCAAAAATTTGACACCTACTCAAGATGGTAGGAATAATTTTATGTTTCTCTGTAGTTGCCAATATAAAAATGGCATGTTCTGGTGGCTCTTCTAATGTTTTTAAAAATGCATTAAATGCTGCTAGAGAAAGCATGTGCACCTCATCAATAATAAATATCCTGTACTTACCTTGTTGTGGTTGAAACCTAACTTGATTAATTAAATCTCTGATATTATCCACACTATTATTAGAGGCAGCATCTAATTCAGATATATTGAATGACGAGTTTTGATTGAAAGACTCGCAAGAGCTGCAGGTATTACAAGGCTCATTATCGATAGATGGATCTTGGCAATTTAGCGTTTTTGCCAAAATTCGTGCACAAGTAGTCTTTCCAACCCCTCTAGGCCCCGTAAATAAAAAAGCTTGGGCAATTTTATTGGAAGACAATGCCTTCTTCAATACATTCGTGATATGAGATTGTCCAATAACCTCATTAAATTTGACTGGTCTGTATTTCCTTGCGGATACAACAAAATTACTCATGAATCAAAGGTACATAAATGCTACATTTACACTGTAGAATTGAAGAAGTAATTTATTATGAAAATAGCCATAGCACAACTCAATTATCATATTGGCAACTTTGAAGGTAATGTCAATAAAATGAAGCTTGCCATTGAGAAAGCAAAAAGGGATTCTGTAGATATCATTTGCTTTAGTGAATTAGCTACCTGCGGATATCCACCTAGAGATTTCTTAGAATTTAAAGACTTTATTGGTCTTTGCGAAAAAGCTATTACGGATCTAGCAGCACTAGCTCAAGATATTGCCATTGTAATTGGATCTCCAGCAGTCAATCCTGTTCCTGAAGGAAAAGATCTTTTTAACTCGGCTTACTTTCTGGCAGATGGAAAAATTCAATATGTACAACATAAGGCACTCTTACCGACTTATGATGTGTTTGATGAGTATCGATATTTTGAACCTGCAAGCAAATTTGAAATAGTAAACTATAAAGGAAAAAAAATCGCCTTATCTGTTTGCGAAGACATTTGGAATATTGGAAATGAAAACCCACTCTACACCATTTGTCCTTTGGATGAAATGATGCCAATGAAACCAGACTTTGTAATAAATGTTTCTGCCTCTCCATTTACTTTTACACATGCACAAAATCGAATTGATGTATTAAAAGCGAATGTCTCAAAATATAAGATTCCTATATTTTACGTCAATCATGTAGGTGCTCAAACCGAATTGATTTTCGACGGCGGCTCCTTAGTCATTTCTCCTAATGGAAATATTTTTGACGAGATGCCTTACTTCGAAGAATCTTTTAAGATTTATAAGCTAGAGGAAGTTTCTGAAGGAAAGCAATCCAAAGAACAAGAAAAAGAAAAAATTAAACTAATTCATGATGCCTTAGTTCTAGGCATCAAAGATTATTTTGGAAAGCTAGGATTTACAAAAGCCATTCTTGGTTTGTCAGGAGGAATTGATTCCGCAGTTACGGCTGTCCTGGCAGCAAGAGCTCTTGGTGAGGACAATGTTCGTGGTCTACTGATGCCTTCTCAGTATTCTTCAGACCACTCCGTAAATGACGCCAGACAATTGGCCAAAAATTTAGGTTGCCAATACGATATCATTCCAATTGAAAATATTTATCAATCTTTTGCTTCTACTTTAGAACAACAATTTTTGGGCACAAAAGCCGATGTGGCTGAAGAAAATATTCAAGCAAGAGCAAGAGGCATGCTGCTCATGGCAATGAGTAATAAATTTGGCAACATTTTACTCAACACAAGTAATAAAAGTGAAATGGCTGTAGGCTATGGCACCTTATACGGAGATATGTGCGGTGGACTTTCTGTATTAGGCGACTTATACAAAATGGAAGTCTTTGCATTGGCAGAGTACATTAATAAAGACGGGGAAGTAATTCCTCAAAACACCATCTCTAAACCGCCTTCAGCAGAATTGAGGCCAGATCAAAAAGATTCTGACAGCCTCCCACCATATGAGATTCTTGATGAAATACTTTTTCAATACATAGAAAATAGAAAAGGGCCAGCAGAATTAATTGCTATGGGACATGACGAAAAGTTGGTAAAAAGAATTCTACGTATGGTTAATATCAATGAATTTAAAAGATACCAAACAGCTCCAGTTTTGCGGGTATCCACTAAAGCATTTGGTATGGGTAGAAGAATGCCAATTGTAGGCAAGTATTTGAGTTAGGTAGTTATAGCTTAGAAACTATATGATTAACAAATAAAAAAATCATGACAAATGGCTTTCAAGTGCTTAAAAACTAAAGCCTATAAAAGTCTGAATCGATAAATTTGTGTCCTTGTCGTCTCTATAAATAAAATTTGATTCCTCTTTACTTATTATAGATTTATCAACCTCATTGTTTGTAAGATCGCTTAGCCCAATATTTGCTCTCAAGCCTAAAAATAACCCCTGGTTTAAGTAAAGTGACAATCCCGCATGAACACCAAAGTCTAGTCTATTAAACAAATCAACATCTTCGTCTTGCGGATAATCATAGTAAGCGCTCAAACTTTTAGGTATCTCAATAAACTTTCCATTAATCGTTCTCAAAATTGGTTCTTCTCCAACTTCTCCTACCCCTCCTTTATCAGCAAAATACTTATGATCTAAACTAACTATATATGATTCGATCGGCTCGTCTCTATCTGAAAATGCATTCGTGTATCTTAATTCTCCAGAGCCTGAAGAAGAAACAAGTGCACCGATACTCACCCCACCATGAATCTCAAGCCAACTCAGAACCCTTCCATATAGAGATACTGGTATATCCAAATAAGCATTTGTGATATTTAAACTTAAATCTTTATCGCCTGTCGTTTGAATTATTTCGCCCGTGGTAGTTATTAGTGGTTGGTATGAAGCTCCTGCAAATTTATACTTCGTTCCTTTTTGCGAGTACAATACTTCAGCTTTTACCCCAAAAATATCTGTGAATTTATTTTCCAAAATGATTCCAACTAAAAAACCAGGATTATAACTATAAACTTCTGGCGATCCCCCATCTGCATCCTTTTCAGATTCTGCTTGAAAGGTTGAAAAATTTAAACCAGCTTTAAAACCATAAGAAATTTCTTGAGCATTTAAGCTAGAAAAAAATAAAGTAAAAAGGACAGTGCTAATAAATATAAAATATCTCATATCGGGCTGTGATTGTATTTAGTATTGAAAACTGTGTTCATCCAATTTTCGCTGCCATAGTAGTTTTCAATTGAACAACTAAAAGTGACTTGTTTACAAATAAAAGTTGTTTTATGAACTTATCTACCACTTCAAGCTTAGAGGACAAATTTCACACGAATATATCTACAAAAAAAATGAAATCTTAGCCTTAATAGACGATTTTTTACGAATTGTCTCGTAATTTTTAAGTTTAGTATGCAATAACTGTTAAATTTTTCTAAAAATATGGTTATAGCTTGAGTTTAAAGGGCATTTAACCTAATTTTATAAAAAAGGTATCTTATACGTGAAGCAGTTTTTACTCATTTTCTTTACTATTTCTACTTATCTCTGTATGGCACAGTCAGGGCCAAACGTAAGTATAGAAGGTGAAAAAGTAATTTCAAGCCAAGTATATCAGAAACCAGACCCAATTAAAGTGTCAATTTTTCCTAATCCTACAGCTCATTTTCTAAATATAGATGATGCTCAAAACCAAATTGGTACTTTAAAGCTCTTTTCCTTACTTGGTAATAATGTCAAAACTTTTGAAGTAGACGCTCAAAAGAGATTTGATATTTCTGATCTTCCAAATGGTTTATATTTACTCCAGATCATTGACAAACAAAATAACATAGCCAAAACAATTAGGCTTAAAAAAGTTTAGTCAAATCAATCTTTAATTTTCCAATTTCATAAGCTACACACTAGATACTTGTTCTCAAGTGCCTCTAAATTATTCTATTACTATGTAGGCCAAAGAAATGCTTTCCAAAAGCTATCTTAGCTTAAAATTATAGGATGCAGATTAAATCCAAACTCCCTTCAGTTGGTACAACAATATTTTCAGTGATGTCTAAACTCGCTGCCGAACATAGTGCTATCAACTTATCTCAAGGTTTTCCAAACTTCGACTGCGCAGACTTACTAAAAGAGCGTGTAAATTTTCACATGACTGCGGGAAAAAATCAATATGTCCCTATGGCTGGGCTTCCAATCTTAAGAGAGAAGATTGCAAACAAAGTCAAATTAACATACAGTGCCACAGTCAATCCAGAAACAGAAATCACAATAACCGCTGGAGCAACTCAAGCCTTGTTTACTGCTATTGCAGCTTTCATCCAAAAAGATGATGAAGTTATCCTCATTGAACCAGCATACGATTCTTACGCGCCTGCAGTGGAAGTTATGGGCGGCAAGGTCGTCCCATATGCTCTGAAAGGACCTGACTTTAAAATCAATTGGTTAGATTTTGCCATATTGATTAGTTCGAAAACTAAAATGATAATCATTAATACGCCACACAATCCCATTGGCAAGACCTTAAAGAAATCAGACATTCAGAAACTAGATGAACTTACTAGAGGAACAGACATCCTTGTTATCTCTGATGAAGTGTACGAACATTTGATCTATGATGGACAAGTGCATCAATCTGTTCTATTATTTCCTGAACTTTACAAAAGATCTTTAATCGTTTATTCTTTCGGCAAAACCTTTCATAATACAGGATGGAAAATAGGTTACTGTATAGCTCCAGATTATCTAAGTAAAGAATTCAGAAAGGTTCATCAATTTAATGTGTTTTGTGTGAATTCATTTGTCCAATATGGTTTGGCTGATTTTTTATCGGAAGCATCTCACTATTTAGAATTGCCAAATTTTTATCAACAAAAAAGAGATTACTTTTCTGGTCTATTGGAAGGTAGCGCCTTAAAAGCCCTACCATCTGAAGGTAGTTACTTCCAACTTTTTGATTATTCAAAAATAAGTAACGAACCTGACACTGAATTTGCCAAAAGGTTAACAATCGAATTTGGTGTAGCTTCCATTCCTCTTTCCGTATTTTACACACATCCGCTTCAAAACAATTGTGTGAGACTTTGCTTTGCAAAAACCGAAGAAACTTTACTTGAAGCTTCCAAACGATTAAAATGCTTGAAATAATTCATGCTACAAAAAATCATGTTGCAATTAACAAACCACCAGGACTTTTGGTGCATCCTTCCTCTATCGCAAGAGATGCTGACACATCAGCACTTCAACAACTAAGAGATCAAATTGGACAATATGTTTATCCAGTACATAGACTAGATCGCAAGACTTCTGGCGTCTTATTATTTGCATTAAACAAAGAGTCTCAAATTTTACTTAATAAAGCATTTCAGAATGGTAACATGGACAAAGAATACCTCGCAATTGTTAGAGGTCATATTGCAGATTCAGGTATTATAGATTACGAACTTACCAATGAAAAAAACAAAACGCAGCAAGCAGTAACACATTTTAAATGCTTGCAAAAAACTGAAATTGATTTGCCTCACGGCAAACACCAAACTTCTAGGTACTCCTTAGTCCACTTGATACCCAAAACCGGCAGACACCATCAACTGAGAAAACATATGGCGCACATTTTTCACCCTATCATAGGGGACCGTCCACATGGTTGTAATAAACAGAATAAACTTTTTAAAGAAAATTTTGATTTGATGGAAATGTTGCTGCATGCCACCGAGCTTAGCTTTCAAGATCCTCAGACAGGAGAAAGCGTTTTGATAAGAGCAAAACAGCATGGTGAGTTTGAACGGATGCGTGTTGCTTTGAATTTTTCGGATGAGAGTTTATAAAAATTGTATTGGTCAATGTAGGGTAATGGCAATAAAACAAGAATGTTGAAATAAAAACTTGTCATTCTGAGCGAGCAGCAAGCGAGTCGAAGAATAGATGAGTTTAAATAGAATTAATCCCGACCGAAGTGGAGGGATCTTAAAAGGTGATTGTAAAAGCAAAGTTTACTCACATCTGCTAGAACCTCAAATTGAAAAAGGTCATTTTGTATTCTCATCAACTAAATCATGATCTTTGTTTAAGCAAATTTTTTCACTAAATTACCCTCTAAGATTTCTCCACTGCGGTCTCTATAAGGGCAGGCGAAATTAGATTCATTTAAACCAATTTGGTTCCTCGATTCCGCTATCGCTGCACTCCCCGAAAGAAAGGGGCAGGCCCTAAAGAAAACGGGCAGGCGGAATGACAATTTTTTTTTCAACATTGATGATCTTTCGACTCGCTTGCAGCTCGCTCAAGATGACAATCTTCCATGTAACCATTTCAAGAACTAGTGCTTGATCTTAGATCAAACAATCCATTCCTTGCATCTTTGATGCGTTATTTAGTACCCAAGTTTTCCTTGCGAAGTTGAGTACTCGGGAACCGAAGTGAAGGGATCTCCACTGCGCTTTGGTTCTTATAAGGACAGGCGAAATTAGTTCAAACAAACCAAATCGATTCCTCGATTCCACTATCGCTGCACTCCCCGAAAGAAAGGGGCAGGCCCTAAAGGAAACGGGCAGGCATAATGACAATTTTCTTTTTCAACATTGATGACTTATTGTCATTACTCTAAATTTACAAGCGCAGCATTGTTAAGGATCTCGGATGACAATTTTACAATTCAAAGCTAGAGAGACACTATTGTCATCACCTTAAATTTTCAGACAAAATATTTGCAATATTAAACCCCTAGTGCTTTTTCTTAGGCTTTCGTTTTTTCTGACCTCGAGTTAGAGGTTTTTTATATTTTGCTTTCATCTTATCATCACGAGAAATTCTAACATTCACCTTCTTATTCTTTTCTTTCTTTTCGTGAAAAGCTGGTCCTGAAGGAGTAAACCTCTTCACCTTGTGATTGTCAAATGGAATGTGCTCTACAAATTTTTCTAACTCTATTAATTCATCTGAAAAAACTAAATCTTCTGGACACTCCAAAACATCTATTTTTTTAGACATTAATGTTTCTATTTGTTCCTGAAGTTTCTCATCTTTTTCAGCAACAAAGGAAATAGCGATACCTTCTTCTTCAGCTCTACCGGTTCGACCAATACGGTGAATGTATTTTTCAGGATTATCCGGTAGATCAAAATTAATGACATGTGTAATTCCATAAACATCTAAACCCCTTGCAATGATATCCGTGTTTATTAAAAATCTAATCTCACCTGCCTGGAAATTATTTACCGCATCAAATCTATTATTTTGAGATTTAGACGAATGAATCACTCCCACTTTCTCTCCATACTTTTGTTCCATTCTCTCATAAAGTGCATTGGCCAATTTTTTTGTACTGACAAACACTAAAATTTTTGCCATTGCTTCATCTCTGTCCAAAAGCAATTCCAATAAGTTTGCTTTGGTATTGAAATTTGGAACTTTATATGCTTGCTGTGATATATTTTCCAAAGGGGCACCAGAAGGTGCTGCCTCAATCTTTTCATAATAATCTGTAAATTCAACAATGATGTCTTCTACCTCAGGAATCATTGTTGCAGAGAACATTAAATTCTGTCTTTTCTCTGGGAGAAAATCAAGGACGTTCTTTAACTGTGTTCTAAATCCAAGATTTAACATTTCATCTACCTCATCAATAACCAGGTGTTTTATCAATTTGGTTTTAAGCACACCATCTTTCATTAGATCCATCAAACGTCCAGGCGTACCTACAATGGCATCTGCCCCTTGACTGATTTGATCTTTTTGTCCACGCATATTTGTCCCTCCATAAACACCGACAGTTACAAAGTTCATATACTTTGCAAGTTTTTGAGTTTCTTCTACAACTTGCGCCACCAATTCCCTAGTTGGCACCATGATCAAAATTTGCGGATATGGCGATTTGGTGAACTTCCAATTTCTCAACAAGGGCAATAAAAAAGCAAAAGTTTTTCCAGTACCTGTTTGGGCAATACCTACTACATCCTTACCTGCTACTATAGTAGAAAATGTTTTTTCTTGAATGGCTGTAGGTTCTGTTATCCCGAGATCATCCAGTGCAGAAAATAGAAATTTGTTTAGTTTGAAATCTTGAAAAGTCATAATTGGTATCTATACCCGCAAAGTACGGGATAATAGCTGACTATTAGCTAATATTTAAAGGCTAATTGAAAACAGCGAAATCTGTCAAACATGGTTAATGTTTATTATATAATACTGATGAGGATTTCATGACTCCATTCTTACATAATAAACATACTCCTTTCCATTTCTATCTAAGCAAAAAA
>CALIIW010000090.1 GCA_938018185.1 uncultured Saprospiraceae bacterium | reverse complement strand
GGCCTAAAGTGGAGATTGTTAAGTTCTAAACTTGCAGACAAATTTGACGTAAAAATAGATGATGAAGACGTTAAATCTGCTATGAAAGAGCAAATAGCCCGTATGTATGGGGGTTATGGAGGGGATGATATGATGGATAAGTTGGTAGAAAGTATGATGAGTAATAAAGAATATTATGAATCAAATTATGCCACAGCATTCAATGAAAAAGTACTTCAAGCTGCTAAAGAAGCAGTTAAAACCAAAACAATAGAAGTGACAAAGGAAGAATTTGAAGAGATTGTAAAGAAGTATAGTGAACAAAAAACGTCTGAAAATAGTGCCGAAATCAGTAGTGAAGAGGAATAGAATGACAATTCTGGTTTCTTTATCCTGTCAACTTGACGCATTATTTATCAATATTTGGAATGGCAAAGAATTTGACATTCAAAAGGAAGAATAGAATTCAAAACCATTGTAAACAGATGATGGTAAAACTTTAAAAAATAATCTATGTTTTCAAAAGACGAATTTAAAAAATATGCAGTTAAGCATTTAGGCATAAACTCCCAAACCCTTTATGACTATGAAAAACACTCAAACGCTAATCTAAACAATGAAGGCATCATCTTAAGGCCGAACATTATTGAAGAGAGGCAAATGAACATTGCCATCATGGATGTATTTTCTAGATTGATGATGGATAGAATCATTTTCATGGGTACACCTGTTGTAAATGAAGTTGCAAATATTATTCAGGCTCAACTATTATTTTTGGAATCTACAGATCCAAAAAGAGATGTTCAGCTATTTATTAATAGTCCGGGTGGATCTGTTATAGACGGAATGGGCATCTATGATACAATGCAATATGTAAGTCCGGATGTTTCTACCATCTGTACGTCATTAGCTGCTTCAATGGGAGCTGTATTGTTGGCTGCTGGAGCAAAAGGCAAAAGATCTGCTTTACCTCATTCAAGAGTTATGATACATCAATTATCTGGTGGAATGCAAGGAACATTCAGTGATATGGAGATCAGATACAATTTATCAAAGCAATTGAGAGAAGAATTGTATGGTATTTTAGCTACTCACACCAACAAAACCTTCGAGCAAATCGAAAAGGACTCAGATCGTGATAACTGGATGAAAGCTGCTGAAGCTAAAGATTACGGTTTAATTGATGAGGTTTTAGACAAAAACAACCCAAGAAAGAAGGAATCTTAGACTAAGATAAACTAAGATGTATTCTTTTTTGTTAAATTAGTACGATATTTAGGCCTGTCCCTTCTGGGATGGGCTTTTTTTAAATAAAGATGTAGATGCGTAAAAACGAAAAAGGTTTTAGATGTAGTTTTTGTGGAAGAGATAAATCTGAAGCTTTAATTCTCATAGCTGGTGTTGATGGACACATCTGTGAAACTTGTGTGGAACAAGCACAAGAGATCATAGAAGATGAATTGTATTCAGGACAGGAAATAACAGATCAGGATGACCTGTTATTATCTGAATCAATTTACCCTATTAATATCAAAGATCATCTTGATGAATACATCATTGGCCAAGATGAAGCGAAAAAATTCCTTTCAGTTGCTGTTTATAATCATTACAAAAGATTGAGACAAACAAAAAGCAACGATATCGAAATTGAAAAATCGAATATTTTATTTGTAGGAAACACTGGTACTGGAAAAACACTTTTGGCAAAAACAATTGCTAAGTTTTTGAATGTGCCATTCTCAATTGTGGATGCTACTGTTTTTACAGAAGCTGGTTATGTAGGCGAGGATGTTGAATCCATATTGAGTAGATTACTTCAAGTGTGCGATTATAATGTAAAGCAGGCTGAGAAAGGAATTATCTATATTGATGAGATTGATAAGATCGCAAGAAAAGGAGATAATCCATCTATTACTAGAGATGTATCTGGAGAAGGTGTACAACAAGCAATGCTTAAAATGTTGGAAGGTACAGATGTGAATGTACCACCTCAAGGTGGTAGAAAACATCCAGAGCAAAAGCTTGTAAAAGTAAATACTGAAAACATTCTCTTTATTTGTGGAGGTGCCTTTGATGGCATTGAAAGAATTATTGCCAATAGAATGAATACACAAGTGATTGGCTTTAACAGTGCAGAAAAGGATAGGGTGGATACAGAAAATCTTATCAAGTATGTTACGCATAAAGATTTGAAAAGCTTTGGATTGATTCCAGAAATAATTGGTAGATTACCTGTCTTAGCATATCTCGAACCTTTGGATATTGAAGCTTTAAAGGCCATTTTGACGAAGCCCAAAAATGCCTTGGTTAAACAATATCAAAAGTTATTTGACTTAGAAGGAATTGCTTTGAGTTTTTCTCAAGATGCCATAGACTTTATTTCAGAGAAAGCGATGGAGTATCAATTGGGAGCCAGAGGCCTTCGTTCAATTTGTGAGGCCATCATGATGGATGCTATGTTTGAACTGCCTTCGCAAAAAGAAATTACTGAATTTCAAATTACCAAAGAGTACGCAGAAGAAAAGCTTGGTGGTTCGAAATTATCCAAGTTAAAAGTAGCATAAAGACTTGTTTAAATTGTTATGGTTATATTTAAAATAACAAATAACCGCATAAACAAATAAACATTCTAAGACACATTAATCAAAACTTGTAATAGGTACATTTGCATATCAATTTTACTTCACCATTAATCTAAATTTATGAGTCCGAATATTAGAAATATTGTTACCTGGGTTGTCACAGGTTTGTTGGCTTTATTGATGGTAGCATCAGGTGCTATGAAATTTATAGATCCAGATAAATCATTAAAATATTTTCAAGCCTTTGGAGATATGGCCTGGTTACAAAAATTGATTGGTGTCCTTGAAATATTAGGAGCAATAGCAGTACTCGCTTTGCCTAAATTGAGATCACTTGCTTGTATTGGTTTAATGATCATCATGTTTGGAGCAGTCTA
>CALIIW010000089.1 GCA_938018185.1 uncultured Saprospiraceae bacterium | reverse complement strand
TTGGCAAATAGACACTACGTTACGCCCGAACTAAAAGAGGAGTTTTTGAAAATTTCAGAAGAATATTGTGGTAAAACAGACGTGGAGTATTTAACTTACCTCGATGCAAACTTTCCATTTCTTGATGGCTATCCGATGCATCCGCACAAGTCGCATCATGACGGAAAAAAGCTGGACATTTCTTTCATTTTTAGAGATAAGTCAAAAAAAGTTTTAAGTAAAAGTCCATCAATTTTAGGATATGGTTTTGTTGAAGGCCCAAAGAAAGGAGAAGTGGACAAACCGAAAGAATGTGGAGAAGACAATAAGTATTATAATTTCATGTCCAAAATTACTTCGCAAAATAAAGCAGTTACCTTTGATCAAAAATTAAATACTTCCCTTCTAAGAGCTCTTTCTAGTTCTAAAGTAGTGGACAAAATATTTATTGAACCTCATTTGAAAAATCGATTGGGACTTAAGCGGGATAAAAAGATTAGATTCCATGGTTGTAATTCTGTGAGACATGATGATCACATTCATCTACAATTGGCCGTTGGAGCAGCTAAATAAAACAAGAGCATACTTATTTGTTTGAACTCTAATTTAATTGAACTCTGACCAATCGAAAAATCAATAGCTTTGGAAGATAAAACTTAAATTTTATAACTGAGTAATCTTCAAGACTTGTTGTTCTGCTCCATCTACACTGATTGAAACGAAGTAAACACCAGCCGCAAGACTACCAGTATCTTCAACAACCAATGATCCTCCAAACATTTCTAATTGATCAACACTACGTAGAAGTGCTCCTTTAGAATCATAAATTCTAACATCAGCAAAATTACTTTGAATGTCAAAGCCTTCTATTTGAAAACGATTACTCAGAATTGGATTGGGATATAAGTGAAGTGTATTGGAAGGTACAGGCTGCTCATTGCAATCATTTCTAAGTAAGACTTGACTATTGTATAGATTTAGAGCGCCTTCCGTTTTTGTAATCCCTATTAAAGTTTCATTAGGTCTAGTACCTGAAAAAATATAGTCTCTTATCTTTTTAGCTGCAGCCTCAGGATCAGATAAAGATAAATCTGCAATTTTCTGACAAGGTGCAGAATATAAAAGCGCCACTGCCCCACTAACATGTGGTGTTGCTGCTGAGGTACCATTGAATAATCCATAATTTGAACCAAAGGTCGTTGTATACACCAATTCCCCATACGCACCAAGATCTATACTTTCTGCTCCAAAGCCTGCCTTAGTAATCTTTTTTGCTTGGTCATTCAAATTGGTAACGGTAATCAAGTATTCCGAATCACAAGCTGTTGGCATATCTCCATCTACATCAACATTAACATCGTCATTTATAGTTGACCCGCAACTTAATACGCCTGCTTCTCCAAGATCATTATATATCTCACACCACAACTGAAATTCCGAAGGCTGTGCATAATCTATTCCCCAACTTGCATTGGTCACTACTACAAAAGCTCCTCTTTCACCATTAGTTTCATTATACAATGTTCTTTGAGTTAAAGGATAGCCATAAGCCTTTAAAATTCTGGCCTCATCTCTTCCTTCTGCCCGGTATTTTATGTTCATAATCTTTACATCCCAGTTAACACCAGTTACCCCGATGCCATTATTTCCTTTGGCACCTATAATTCCACAAACAGAAGTTCCATGTGTGCCTCCATTGATCGCATCATTATCTTCATCACCATTGTAACCCAAAAAATCATCTATATAACCGTTTTCATCATCATCCACTCCATTATTGGGAATTTCATGGAAGTTGCACCACCTATTATCAATCAGATCTTCATGTTGCAAATCTAACCCACCATCAATTACTGCAACAACTATCGTATCCCCATTCGGCGTCACACCTCCTGTCGAGATATCCCATGCAAGTTGAGCATCCATATCTGCATTTGGTACGCCTCCATTAATACCAGTATTTACATATTGCCATTGGTCTGAAACAAGCGGATCATTTGGAACAGATCGCTCTGAAATCAAGTGATTGAATTGAGCATATTGTATGTCTTTAAGCTCAAACAATAAGTCCTTAAGCATAAGCTCATTGATTTGATTAGCATCAAATTTTAGTAAATAAATTTCTTTATGTGGTATCAGTTGTTCAGAATAGAAAAACCTATAAGCTCTATTTATCCTTTGCAGCGAATTTGTTAAAGATTCTATCGAGGCCCCTTCTTTCAA
This sequence comes from uncultured Saprospiraceae bacterium, assembly GCA_938018185.1. Taxonomy (GTDB): domain Bacteria; phylum Bacteroidota; class Bacteroidia; order Chitinophagales; family Saprospiraceae; genus JALZVN01. Next base: position 15,134 of record CALIIW010000089.1, on the reverse strand, counting down.
CTGTACAATGTACTCGCCAAGTTTATGTTTTAATTCTTGTGCTTGTATTGATTGAGTACAACAAGTAATAAAAATTACTTGAAGGAAAAGAAAAGAAATGATCCTTATAAAATTCATTTGATTTTAATTACTTATGCTCTACTACATTTTTACTGCTTTTCCAAGATATTGTTTTGTAATTGAGCTAAGGGAGACAAAATAAATACCTGCCTGTATAGAACTCAATCCATCAATTTTTATTTCAGCATTTAATCCACTTTTACTATAACTATTCTCAAACACAGTAAAACCTTGAACATTAAAAATTCGAACATTAATAGCTTCTTGATTAGCATCAAATCCACTGATGCTCATTTGATCTTTAAATAAAGTAGGCTGAATCGAAAGTTCTCCAACATCAGGTATTTGTAGTATCGCGTTGTCGCATTCTGTTTTAAAGACTAAAGTTTCGCTATACACAGTACCTATTCCGTTACAAATAGCCTTGATTTCAGCCTCATATTCTGTGCATACTTTAAGGTTCGATAATGCCAGAGTATTTTCAAATAGAATTTCTTCATTCCATTCTGGATTGGATACTTCTCTATATCTGATATAGTAAAAATCCAATTCTTCGATTTCATCCCAAACTAAGCTAGCAGCATCTTCTGTTATAGTAGAAATTGTAAAAGAAGTAATTCCTATAGGGCAACCTTCCACTTGTTCAATAATTTGTACACAATAATCTTCAGCCTCGCCAAAGCCAAAACCGTCCTCACATTGGGTCGGAGGTGTATCTCCATTGTAGTTTCCTGTCCACTTCATGATAACACGCATCTTTGTGAAACCTAATATTGCATCTTCTGGGATTGTTAGCAGTCCATCCAAGCTTTCTTCCGTAGCTCCTCCAGGATTAAAAACTTCCTCCGAATTTTCAAAAGCGCCATTCTGATTGTAGTCTATCCAAATAGTAAAGTATTCTGGATATGGTCCAAGGTTGTCAAATCCAGGGACCAAACTAAATCTATAAAGCCCTGTCTGACTCAAGGTGATGCCTACATCTTCAAAATTTTCATAGCCATTATTGTTACCACTATTATTTGTTATTCCATTTATTGTTATTGCTTCTATCCATTCCCCTGAAGAATTATTTCCGGAGGCTTCGCAATACTCTTTATCAAAACAAGCTCCACAACCTTTTGTAGTAAAACTTAAAGGCTCAGACCAAACTGTTGTAGCAGCTGTGCAAAGAGTTAAAATTTGATATTCATATTCAACACAAGAAGTAAGGTTTGAAAGAACAAAACTATTTGCTTGCAAATTAAACTCTTCTATCCATTCCATGGTTCCTATTTCCCTATATCTAAAATCATATCCAGAGGAAAGAAGAACAGCTTCCCAAACAATTTGTGAGGAAGTTTCTTCAATGTCAATGGCTTCTATTCCTAAAGGTGGTTCACAACAACCTTTTGTTTTAAAAGTATGTGAATCGGAATAACCTGATGTTGTTCCGCTGCAAATTGCTTCTACATTAAATTCATACGAAGTACAAGCTTTTAAACCAGTAAGTGTAAATGGTGGTTCAACGTTTAAAGTTGTATTCCAATTTTGTGTTCCCAACTCACGCCATTGCAAATTTACAGTGAGAGCCGAGTTGAATGCCACCCAAGTAAGTTCACTCTGTGAATCTGTTGAATTCTTCGAAGCCAAGGTTCTTGGAATGCTACACTCTGCACAATCATCCATCAAAAGTGTTAGGCTATTATTAATATTAAGAACTCCTTCTGTTACTGTAATGTTTTCCAAATTAGAATTTGGTTTTACACCATCGAGAATATATTGTTTAGCAAACAAAGCTGCTGCTGACGGATTTGTTTTGGCTAAAAAGGTAAGATTTGCACAGGGCGCAGCATAAAGCAAAGCTATCGTTCCAGTTACAAATGGAGTCGCTCCAGAAGTGCCACCAAAATTATCATAATCATTGCCATCTGCAGTTGTAAAAGTACCTGCACCATAGGCACCTAAATCGATTGACATGACACCATATCCAGCACCAGTAACTTTATCATTATCGGATGCCATATTAGTAACAGAAATAAGATAATCTGAAGTACAGCCTGTAGGGAGATCTCCTTCTACATCAACATTTACATTATCATTAATTGTTGCACCACAACTGACAATACCAGCTTCTCCCATATCGTCATAAAACGAACACCAAATTGGTGAATCTTCCGGATTTCCAAAATCTACGCCCCAAGAGGCATTTGTAGCAACTACAAAAGCTCCTTGTTGACCATTGGTCTCATTGTATAATATTCTTTGATTCAGTGCATAGCCGTATGCTTTTAATACATTCGCTTCATTCGTGTTAAAATTATTTTTGATAATCATAAGCTTGACATCCCAATTCACACCAGATACACCAATGCCATTATTACCTTTAGCTCCTATAGTTCCAGCAACTGGTGTCCCATGGCCACCCCCACCTATCTCGTCAATATTTCCTCCAGCTGGATTCTCAGAATTAAAGCCAAAATAATCATCTACATACCCATTGTTGTCATCATCTATTCCATTATTATTGATCTCCGCTTTATTGACCCACAAGTTGTCTCCAAAGTCTTCATGATCGGTGTCAATGCCATTATCCAAAACCGCAACCACAATTGTATCTCCAAAGGGAGTAACACCTCCAGTCGTAATGTCCCAAGCCTGATCTATATCAAAATCAGCATTGACCACCTCCCCATTGATGCCATTATTTATAAATTGCCATTGTTCGTCAAACCGTGGATCGTTTGGAACATTTCTTAAAGAAATTAATTTGTTGAGCTGAACAACTTCTATTTCTTTTTTTTCAAATATCTCATTAAGAAAATCTAGTTCATTTATATGATTTGGATCGACACTAATAAGCCAAATATTCTCAGAAGGAAGTAATTGTTCTTTTATTTTACAATGCGTCTTGATGCCTCTAAAGCTGTCTAATTGCTTCGTTAAATCATGTATTTTAGCACCTTCTTTCAGTTTTATTACATATTCGCCCAAACAATGATCTAGGCTTTGAGCATCTGAATTGTTTAGCACAAACAAAACCAAGAATAGACATATTGCATGGTACCTTATTCTAATCATCTCTTTTTTCTTCAAGCTATTGTTTTTTTTCTAGTAAATAAAGTTCATAATGAAAGTAGCCCACCAAAAGTCATTTGGTAGGCATATTTCTTTCTATTTGTTTATGTTTACTACTAATTATTAATCAAACAGATTTTCATATGAGTTTTCCTCATCTGAATTTTCTCGAAGTTCTGGTTCAGCTCTAGGACTCTCCAAGTCTAAAGATGCTGCTCCTTCCTCTCCCATTAACATTAAGGTACTTTTCTTTTCCCACTCCTCTAGCATTTTTATGCCCTTTTCCTCAAAAATACCGTTCTGCAAGTCCATGTTTTCCATGAAACCTGAAGACATGTCCATAAAACGCTCCATCTCTCCCACCTTGTTTGCTACATCATCGGCAACAACTTCTAAAGCCGCATCAAACATGGCTCTCTTATCTGGATCTCCAGAGATAACAGACATCGCAGATTTCATTGCAGAATGAGAAGCTCGAATGGCTTTTCTTTCTTGCTCTTTTATCATCACTTGATCTCTAGTATCTTCTAAAAGAATCTCTGAGTTAGAATACATTTTCGCCAAGATCCGATGCATCACCTTCATCTTATTGTAAAGGTTCTGATATTTCTTATTTGATTCTTTAAGACGAGACGCCTTTCTGGTTGCTAAAGTTAAGGCTTTTTGATTTTTTTGTTTTTGTGCAACACTGGCGATTTTCATGTTCTCATCAATCTCTCTTTCATTGGTTTCAACCATGGTTTTGAGTTTTCTCATCTGGCCTCTTATCGCGCCAATCTGCTTGCTCATTTTTTTGAGATTGTCTTCTAAATCATCCACATAGTTTTTTAGAATTCCTATTGGATCAATTGTTATAAAGAAGCCCGTAATCTTCCTCATTGTATTTTTGTACAAGTACCATACTAAATTTCTCATTTTGGGATCTATTGCCATGTACAACAAAGAACCAACCATGAGCACTGCAGCTACAATGGACATTACTGTTCCAAAGTTTATTACAATACTATAACCAATTAATCCCAAGCCAGCCAAAATAGCTGTTAAAAATATTAAACCGGTAACTCCTTCAGGCCGTTTCCAAAAGGATTTTTTTTCTGCTTCAAGTGGTGCGAAATCTGCCATTATTTTATTTTACAAGTGCTGATCAAAACTTTCCATGTCCTTTGAAATAATTTCTAAGATACTCTTATAGACTGTTTCAAAACTAACTTTTGTTTTTGCAATTTTATCCTCTTCTACTTGGATGTCTTTATCTGAACTATCTATAGTCTCTTGAGACTTTTGAATTTCAAGTTCTAATTTTTCAATTGCCGATTTATGTGCTTCAATTTTCTTTCTTAATTCTTCAACTTCCTTTTTCTTGCCTTCTACTTTAAGACGAACTTGATTTTGCAAAGCATCATCAAATTCAGATTTTTGAGCGTTGAGAATGTTTCTATAATGATCCGCAGTTTTCAACAACTTTTCTTTTGTCAAACCTACTGTTGAAGCAGTAGCAAAAGCAGACTTTATTGCCGTAGCCTGATCCATATTCATTTTTTCCAAAGCTGCCATAGATTGCTTGAATTCTAAATAGTCAAAACCTGGTAAATTGCTTTCTTCTAAAGCTGCTGTCATGATATTTATAAAATTCTTGCCTTTGCTATCAAGATCACTACTAATATTGAAAATACTTTTTAAATCTATCGTCATTCGTCTAAATATTTAAGCCTTACAAATATATGAAAGTTTAACACTTTCTATCCCAATTATTAGCTAAATCAGCTTTTCTATTCTACTAAATCAAGCTTAGTATATATTGTTTAACTCAATCTATTGTAAAATTGTTCTACCCGCACTTCCATCCAACTGTTTTCTAATTTGTCTAAAGTGAAGCCTACATGACCTCCTTGATCTGGATATTCAATGTCTACATATCTATGTCTTTTGATTTGTTCATAGTTTATACATGTTGAAGGAATTATTGGATCATTCAATGCAGTTACTAGCAATAATGGGGTTTTTACCGAATGTAAAAAGTTTTTAACACAGGCACTTTCATAAAAATCATCCAATCTATCAAAGCCATTGAGTTTAATAGAATACTCTCTATCGAAGATTGCCCATTTACTATTGATATGTAGATGACTTAAATCTAGCCGATTTGGAAACTTTTTATCTAAGGCGCGGATTTTCTTTATTAACTTACTTTTGAAAGAATAATTGTATAACCAATTCTGCTTCTTTTCAACCGCTTTAATGCTTTCTGTAAGATCATAAGGTGCGGAAAACGAAACTCCTCCCACTATTTCTGCTGGACAATTTGATCCTATAAGCCCCAGGTATTTAGACAACATGGACCCTCCCATAGAGTATCCAACTAGTAGGATTTCCTTATATTTATTTTGATTAATAGCATGAGAAATAACAGCTGAAATATCTTCTGTATCTCCGTGGTAATATAACTTGAAAGTCTTGTTTAATTCTCCACTACAAGACCTGCAGTTCCATGCAAGGACGTTCCAATCTTTTTTAGAGAAATACTTTGCAGCCCCAAGAATATACTGTCGGCTAGAATTGCCTTCTAAGCCATGTGAAAGAATGATTAGTCTCGAGCTATCCCGATGGATCCAATCTAAATCTAGAAAGTCTCCATCCGCAAGTTTTATTCTTTCTCTTTTGTATGCAACTCCATCTATCTTTCGATAAAGGCCTGGAATTAAAGTTTGGAGCTGGCCATTGAACATATAGGCCGGAGCTCCTTTGTATTCGCTATTTAAAAGTAACATTAGACATCCTCTGAATCAATATCATCCTCTTCAATGGAATCAGAATCTGGCTCAGGTGTTTCATCACCTTCCTCTACAATCTCGTCTACTGGATTTTCTTTTGCTTTAAGCAAATTGACATCTTCTGATTCAACAGCTATTTCAGCTTCTTCTATTCCTTCATATTCTTCAGCAGTCTCTTTCCCTCCATCTTTGATTACAGCAACATCTCCAATTTCATCACCATCATCTAATCTGATTACTTTAACCCCTTGCGTGGCTCTTCCCATCACTCTTAAATCTGCTACTGATAGTCTAATGACTACACCTGATTTACAGGTGATCATTAAATCATCTTCTTCATTTACAACCTTTAAGGCAACTAAGGCGCCTGTTTTCTCTGTTACATTTATAGTCTTGACACCTTTTCCACCTCTGTTTGTGACTCTGTAATCATCTAATGGAGATCTTTTGCCATTTCCTTTTTCAGAAACAACCAATATATTTATAGTAGGATCACTTGGATCAACTGTAATCATTCCAATGACCTCATCTGGCATTTTATCTGATAAAGTAACCCCTTTCACACCCGCAGCTGTACGACCCATGTTTCTCACTTTCTCTTCTGGGAATCTGATCAACTTACCACTCTTCTTTGCTATAAGTATTTCACTAGAACCATTTGTAAGTCTTACCTCCAACAACTGGTCTCCCTCGTTTATTGAGATAGCTTGAATTCCATTATTTCTTGGTCTAGAATAAGCCTTTAAGGACGTTTTTTTAACGATACCTTTCTTAGTACAGAAAATAATGTTGTGCTTTTCAAGAAACTCCTCATCTGTAAGGTCCTTGATATTGATGTAACCTTTGATGGCATCATCTTTAGGCATACTTAGAAGATTCTGTATCACACGTCCAGAAGAAGTCTTTGAAGTTTCTGGAATCTGATATACCCTCATCCAGTGTACTTTACCCATTTCTGTAAAGAGTAATAGCCAGTTGTGCGTATCCGAAACGAACATGTGCTCTATGTGATCTTCATTTTTGGTATTAGATCCTTTTGATCCTCTACCTCCTCTACCTTGCGTTCTATATTCAGAAGCTTTTGTTCTTTTGATGTAACCTTTATTTGAAATAGTAACAACCACTTCATCGTTAGGAATCATATCTTCCAAAGATATTTCTCCTTCTCCAAAGGTTATTTGTGTACGTCTTGGATCACCATATTTCTCCTTTATGTGCAGCAATTCTTCTTTAACGATTGATCTTTGGCGTGATTCTGAACTAAGAATGTCCTTAAGGTCATCAATTGTTTTTTGCAACTCATCATATTCCTTACGAACTTTTTCTCTTTCAAGTCCAGTAAGCTTCTGAAGACGCATTTCAAGGATAGCCTTCGCTTGAATTTCTGTCAGAACATCTCCTTCAGCTGGCTTGTTAGAATCCGATTGATCGTCTATTAAAGGTCTAAATTGTTTCCAGAATTTTTCTTTGTCCTTGATGAACTCTCCCTTCATCAACTTTAACTTGGCTTCTTCTGGAGTCGCACTGTGTCTGATTAAGTTTATCACTTCATCGATATAATCAATGGCAATTAACAAACCTAGCAAGATATGTGCTCTATCTAAGGCTTTTTGTAATTCAAACTGGGTTCTTCTTTGTATAACCTCAATTCTGAATTTAATAAATTCATTTATCAGTTGTTTTAGCGACAACTGCACCGGTCTTCCATCAACTAAGGCAATATTGTTTACCCCGTAAGAAGTTTGAAGCGGTGAATATTTATATAGTTTAGAAAGAACGACTTGTGCAATCGCATCTGATTTTAATTCAATAACTATCCTGAGTCCTGAAGTCCTGTCAGATTCATTTCGTATTGCCGAAATACCAGTGATCTTTCCATCTCTGTAAAGGTCTGCTATTTTCTTTTCAAGGTTATTGGTATTAACTTGATATGGAATCTCGGTAATTACGATACGCTCTCTACCTTTTGCTGTTTGCTCTATCTCTGCTTTACCTCTTAAAACGATTTTACCTCTACCTGTCTCGTAGGCATCTCTAATTCCAGCTGTACCATATATGATACCTCCGCCTGGAAAATCAGGCCCTTTAATATGAGTCATCAACTCATCCAAACTTATTTCAGGGTCATCTAAGGTGGCATTGATACCATCAACAACTTCTGAAAGATTATTAGGTAGCATATTTGTTGCCATACCTACAGCGATTCCAGAGGAACCGTTGATTAGTAGGTTGGGAAACTTGGTAGGTAGAACAGAAGGCTCTTTTAGACTGTCATCAAAATTGAATCTAAAATCTACTGTATCCTTCTTGATGTCATCCAGAAGTTCGCTAGAAATTCTATCCAATCTAGCTTCCGTATAACGCATAGCAGCCGGTCCATCCCCATCAATGTGGCCAAAGTTACCTTGACCATCAACTAATGGATACCTCAATGACCAATTTTGAGCCATTCTGACCATCGCGTCGTAAACCGATCCATCACCATGGGGATGATATTTACCCAGAACTTCACCGACGACTCTAGCCGATTTACGATGAGGTTTGCCTGGTTGAAGACCCAAATCATTCATTCCGTACAAAATTCTTCTATGTACGGGTTTGAGCCCATCTCTCACATCTGGTAATGCTCTAGAAACGATAACCGACATAGAATAATCTATATAAGCCGATTTCATTTCATCCTCAATATTAATAGGAACTATCTTATCTATTGCCATAAATGATCTATAATTAAAAAGACCTGCAAAATTACGATTTTTTTACATATTATCCTTCATAATTACGACTATAAAAAGAAAAAGCGGCAACTGAGCAGTTACCGCTTCTACACTCCAAATCTATGAGAAAAATTGAGAAAAGTTATTTTGGTTTCTCGTAGCTTCTGATGTTAATTAGTGACAATTATGAAGCTGTTGCAAGATGTTAAAAATCTTATTGTGACTAAATCATAAATCAAATAGCTTATTATTTAAATATCAAGTAATTAGGTACATAGATGTAGATATCCTACATAAGTGAAGCTATTTACGGCAAATTTCAATCTGGATTAAATAAAGGAATGGCTTAACAAAAAGAAATGACGATTATCTCTACAAAAGTGAGAGTCACTCCCTTGAGAAATAGAAGGAAGTATTGATTTAATTAATAATACGCGGATAAATTTTTATTTTTTTTTTTGCTCATAGTGACATTAAAAAATAGTATTTGCAGTTAATTCATGCTTTCTTTTTGTTTGACTATCATTCTTTTTCTTTTTTTTATACTAAACCTATTGCCTAAGAGACTGTTCAAACCATAATAAAAACTATTTTTGCACCTTTAAAAGGAATAATTTGGAAAAATCAGAAGTAAAACCTTACAATGCAGTTCAGTCAAAGCGTGAACAAGTCGAAAGTATGTTCGACAACATTGCCCCTTATTACGATTTTCTAAATAGATTTTTATCCTTGGGCATTGATAAGAAATGGCGAACAAAGGCTATTTCATTGATAGAATCAAAGTCTAATTTGAAAGTATTGGATGTTGCTACCGGAACTGCAGACATTGCACTTGAAATAGGCAAGACATTTGAAGATGCTAGTATAACGGGTGTGGACATTTCAGCTAATATGCTGAAAGTTGGAAAAGAAAAGATTAAAAAATCGTCATTAGAAAGTAGAATCAAACTAGAACTTGGTGATTCTCAAAATCTAAGTTTTGATGACAATACATTTGATACAATAACCGTTGCATATGGAGTACGGAACTTTGAAGAACTAGAAAAAGGACTAAATGAAATGAAACGTGTCCTTAAAAATGACGGGCAATTAATCGTTCTTGAATTTTCTAGACCAACAGCGTTTCCTCTTAAGCAACTATTCAATTTTTATTTTAAAAATATACTACCAACAATTGGTAAATTAACATCGAAAGATCCCAAGGCATATCAGTATTTGTATGAATCAGTACAAGCATTTCCGGATGGCCAAGATTTTATCGAAGTTTTAAATAAAGTAGGCTTTAAAAATTCATCATGCACACGCTTAACCTTTGGCATATCTTCCATATATCAATCAAGAAAATAGCCTTGATTTTAATTTGCTTTAGCTTTGTGCAAACTGTAGATGCCCAAAGAGCAAAAGGCAACTATAATTTCCTAGGCTTTGAGCAGAAACCTTACTATTTTGGTATTACTCTAGGGTACAACTCCTCTGATTTTAAAATCTTTAGATCAGACAAGTTCATAGAAAATGATAGTATTTCAATTGTAGAAGATGTGAACGGTCCTGGCTTTAATCTGGGAATAGTAACCAACCTCAAAATTGGTGACTATTTTGATTTCAGATTCTTACCTACCCTTTCTTTTGCAGAAAAAAACATAAAGTATGCTAATAATTCTGAACGCAGCATGCCCAGAACTAGAAAGATAGAGCAGGTCCTTGTTCAAATGCCATTTCATATAAGGTATAAGTCTGCACCTTACAATGATTTTCGATTGTTTGTTATCGCTGGTGTAAAATATGACTTTGATGTAGCTAGTGAATCTAGAACAAGACAAGCGGACGAATTAGTGAAGATTGCTTCTTCAGATTTTTCTGCTGAAATAGGTGCAGGAATTCAGTTTTTCTTCCCTTACTTTATATTCTCTCCAGAATTCAAAATTAGTCAAGGCATATCTAATGTTTTGATCTTTGATGATCAACTCGAAGAATCTAATGTCTTGGAAAAAGTCCTCGCAAGAACCTTTACGATTTCCTTGCATTTTGAAGGATAGACAAAGAGAGGGGGGAAAGTAAAGTTTAAAGCTTGAGCAGCTAAAGCTTAAAGTTGAAAATAAAGCTACAATAATATCACGTCTCTGGCGTTTTTCAGCCTTACTTCTGGATACCTCTAATTTAAACTTTTGGTGTATTAAATATATAGGCTCTTTAACTTATTGGCAGCTTTAAACTTTATCTATCAAACTTTAATTTAAACTTTCACTGCTTCTCTGCTTAAGCTTTAAACTTTCCTAGTGTCTATGTCCATAATGGCTATGGTTATGACTAGAATGATTATGATGTGCCTTTATATAAGCTTGTAGCAAAGGAAAGAATTCTTTAAAATCTGCCTCAAGTCCTTCTTCTACTTCAACAAAAGTTTCTTTGACATCTAAAAGCAGTTCAGGTCTTGAAACCCGCTTCTTCAATCTTTCAAACATTTCCAGCATGCCATCCATTTTAGCATACTTCATGAGCCAATCGTCTGAAGCCATGGCTGGAAGATCCATTTTCATTTTGCTTGGCATATCGTCGATTTTATTCTTCAAGATACCATACATCTTGTCTGCAAAATCTCGAAGGCTTACTTCTGAATAAGTTGTCCAATTTTTTGCAAGCAAATGATCATACCAAATGTCAACAACAACAGAAGCGTAATGATGGTGCTTGAAGTGAAGTCTTTTTGTACTTCTTTTAACTATCGGGTGCTTATCTGTATACTGATCAATCAGTTTATGCAAGTGGATGCCTTCCTTTATGCTCTGCCGAAAGACCATGCCTTCTGGCCTCTTTATTGAATCTGCGATGAAATTTCCAAGAAGATGATCTTCATCATCACAAGAAAGAAAAAGATGTGCTAAATAATTCATAAGGTAAACTAAGTAAAAAACTATATTTGTGCCTGTTTTAAAACAAATTTGAAAACCAACTTCCTTTTTTACGTAAGTACAAGAATAAAGAAAAATAATTATGGCCTTAAAAGCAGGTATTGTAGGATTGCCAAATGTAGGGAAATCAACGCTATTTAATGCATTAACGAACGCAAAGGTTCTAGCGGCAAATTATCCTTTCGCTACGAAAGACCCCAATATAGGCGTTATTACTGTTCCAGACGAGCGTCTAGCGAAATTATCAGATTTGGTAAAACCCCAGAAGATATTGCCAACAACAATCGAAATAGTTGACATTGCAGGTCTTATAAAGGGCGCTTCTAAAGGAGAAGGCCTTGGAAACCAGTTTCTAGGCAATATTCGTGAAGTCGATGCCATTGTACATGTGGTAAGATGCTTTATTGATGATAATGTAGTCCATGTAGATGGAAATGTAAACCCAGTTCGAGATAAAGAGATCATTGACACCGAATTGCTCTTCAAAGACTTAGAAACGGTTGAAAAGTGGGTAGACAAGCTAAAGAAAGCATCTAAAGCAGGTCAAAAAGATGATGTTAGAGCACATGCAATGGCTGAAGAAGTCAAAGCTGTCTTAGAATCTGGAAAACCGGCAAGAACGATTGTTGATGAAGAGAAAGTAGAAATGATGAAGGATCTGTATCTACTTACTGCTAAACCAATCCTATATGTTTGTAATGTAGATGAAGAGTCTGTCATAAACGGCAATAAAATGACTGAAGACTTCAAAGCCTTAGTAGCTGATGAACATGCAGAAGTTTTGCTCATAAGTGCTGGTATCGAAGCTGACATTGTTGAACTTGAATCTGTTGAAGAACGTTTGGAGTTCCTTTCTGAGATGGGTCTTAAAGAACCAGGTGTGAATAAGGTTATCAAATCATGCTACAAGCTTCTAAACCTTATAACCTATTTCACAGCTGGCGAGAAGGAAGTTAGAGCTTGGACGATAGAAGAAGGTTGGAAAGCACCCCAAGCTGCAGGTGTTATTCATACAGATTTTGAAAAGGGTTTTATTAGAGCAGAAGTTATCAAGTACAATGATTTTGTGAGTTTAGGCTCTGAGCAGGCTGTGAAGGAAGCCGGAAAGATGGGCGTTGAAGGAAAGGAATATGTAGTTGGAGATGGTGACGTGATGCATTTTAGGTTTAATGTGTAATAAGGTAGATTCATAAGTAATCACATACCTGTCCCTTACAAGATTTAGCAATAGATAAGAATATTGAAAATTTATGCTGCTAGCTTTTGGCTTTTGGCCATTAGCTTGACGATATTAAGAGCATTAGATGTGTGAATACCGAAAAAATATCTACAATTTTTCTGTCTGTTCTGTTCGAGCTTTAAGTTTATGCAGCAAAAAGTATTCTATATCTGCCCCAAAGCTTCCCTGCAATCGACTAACTCTTTTTTTTGTGATCATCATTGCCATTTGCTACTTATGATTCTTATCCCTTCCGGGTCTTCTTTTTGGTTTAAAGTCAGTTTGAATAATATTTTTAGTGAGGTATTTGCTATTTTCGTTTATTGCATAAATAGTATCTAATACCATTTCTGTTTTTCGTATAAGGCGTATTCTACCCATCAATAGAAATTAAACTATTTATTCAAAAGACTACACATCGTTTGTGTGGGCACCTGAAATAAGGACGGCAATCACCCAGAGCTTATCATTATGAACAACAGTGGTATGATGTGCTCTTGCAGAAAATTCGCCCATTGCTGTTTCTTGGATCCAGATTTTTCCAGGCCCTAAATAATTGTTGAAATTTCAGCTTTAGGAAGGGGTTGTCAGATAATATTTAAATCCTTGAAAATCAACTTTTGATAATTGTGTAGTTCAAATGTAGGTTTGTATTCATGTTTGGGTGTAGGTGCAGAGCATGCCCTGCACCTACACCCAAACATGAATATGAATTAAAAAAAAATCACGCCAAATGAATTCAGCTCATTTCCTGTTCCCAGTGTTTACACACTGGGCTACAATAATATCACGCCTCTGACGTTTTTTTAGCCTTACTTCTGAATACCCCTTGTTAATATTAGCTAGAAGTTTCACACCACATAACTGCCTTTTCTGAGACGCGAAGGTGTTTATTTTCTTAGTTTATTTTTGATCCAATCTTTCATAAAAGTAATTAACTCTGAAAATGGAATCTCCCACATTTGATCTGGATCCATTTGTTCAGCTCTCATATCTGTGTCAAGATCAAAAAGAAATTCATTATATAGATCCCATATTATTGTGTAGGCGAGAGGCTTTCTGCCTCCTTTTACTATATACAACCAATCTCTAACTTCTTTCACTAGTTGTCTAGGATCATTTTCATGAGCAGATATGTCTTGCCCTGATATATCTGATATTACAATCTTATAACGATACTTTTCTTCCTCTAGGATAAGACACTTTTTATCATCTAACATAAAGCGTCTACACCCAAGATCAAGTCCTAATTCATAAGGCATATTAAATCGTGGTAGATCACCTTTTTCTTAGGTAATATTCTTGACAAATCATGAATGCTATATTTAGACCCTTCAATTAAATCTTGAATTTGCTGTACCCTTACATCCCCACCATCTTTTGTTTCTGATATTTTTGGATCAAGTCGACAAAATATAGTTGTAAATAATAAAGCTTTTAATAATGGATAGTATTCATCATCAAAAGGACAATTGATGAAAACATTTCTATGGTATGACATTAACTAACTCTGCTAAATTTACCGTCTTTTCTATGAAGTATAATTGAGGTCGCCCTTCCAGATCTAACTAAAGATCGAGCTAATTCAATGGCTGCTTTCTGTGTTGTTTTAACAGCACTAGCTTGCAAGTTACCTTCTTTCCTTACAGCCCAGCCTTTTGCTCTGGCAGTGATATGGACTCTTCCTGAATCCATCCTTGCAGATCTTCTTAGTCGCTCGTGTACCTTTTTTGTTCTTGCTGTCATATATTTAAATCTTATTGTAATATAACGCTTTTATCAAAAAGAAAATTCATTTTGCATTTAATTTTTTTTACTTCAAAGGATGAAATTTCCTCAACTAATCCTTCAACTCCTTCAGAGTATTAGCATCATATCGCCCCACTTTACTAACATACCACTGATTACACACATATTGAACCATCCTTATATCTCTGATTTTTAGCCTATTTACGATCACTTATCCCTTCTTTACATTTTAGTGAATTATCTCCTCTAACTGAATTACTAGTTTCCTTGAAAACTTATCAGCTCTTCCTCATAATATTCCAAACCAAAAGTCCCTGTGCAAATAGAATCACTCCCGCCCCGAATAAAAAGCCCCACCGTACCTTATCAAATATCCCTATTACATCATCAAAAATAATTGGCGGACGCATGCAAACTATTATGATAAATAACAAACCAAACAAAGTCAAAAAAATGTGCCATTTTATCAATCCATTTCTCAAGAGGATTTCCCGTTTATATAGTAATTTATAAGTAACTGCCAAGCAGACACAAAGGCCAGCACCTATCATCCCAAAAATTGGCAGATCTATCACTGTGAAATTTTCAGAAAATTGCAGATCAATCGAACTCTTGATAAATAAGGAGGTGATCAAAACACAAATCAAGGCGCCTA
>CALIIW010000088.1 GCA_938018185.1 uncultured Saprospiraceae bacterium | reverse complement strand
GTTCCTTTCACACCATCATTGTTTCTGCCTACAAAGATAAGGCGATTAAAGCTTTTGAATATGGGGTTTTGGATTTTGTCCCTAAGCCATTTAATGAGACTAGGTTGGGTCACGCATTAAGCAGAACCATTCATGATACAGATTCAAAATCTAATACTGGAAGCATAAAATTTTTGTCGATTATCAAAAGTGGAAAACAACTCTTGTTGGAATTGCATAGGTTAAAATATATTAAAGGAGCTAGGGTGTATACAGAAATTTATTTAAAAGATGGAAGCAAAGAAATCCACAATAAATCTTTAGACGCTTTGCTACAATTATTGCCTTCTAATTTTGAGCGAATACATCGGTCGTATATTGTTGACATGCAAGAGGTCACCGCACTCAAGGCAGAGTCAGGTGGAAAGTACACCGCGATACTCAAATCTGGAGACCAATTGCCTGTGGGCAGAGCCAAGTATAAGCAGTTGAAAACTAAATATTTAATATAGTTAATTATTAGCTTCTATCAAGAAGAATAAAAGCACTCAAAGATTGATTATTAAACAACAAGAGGTCCTTCATTCATTAATGCTGCATAGTCCACCATACTTTGACTAACGATTTTCCAGCCCTTTTCCTTATTCTGAAATTTATCCACTTGGACTTCTTTGTTTTCTAACTTTTTGTAGTCCTCAAAAAAAGCTTTTAATTCTAACAGAGCGTGGGCAGGTAATTCTTCTATATTTTCTATGTGACTAACACTTGGGTCATCTGGAGAAACGGCAATAATTTTGTCATCTACTTCTCCGCCATCTATCATGCGCATGACACCGATTACCTTTGCTCTCATTAGACTCATAGGCAGGACTTTTACTTGGGTCATCACAATAATGTCCAAGGGATCTTTGTCATCACAGTAGGTCTGTGGGATAAAGCCATAGTTGTAAGGATAGGCATGCGAAGAATGCAATACTCTATCTAATTTCAAGTATCCTGAATCTTTATCTAATTCGTATTTTGACTTGCTCCCTTTAGGGATTTCAATCATAGCTGTAACAATCTTAGGCGCATCTTTTCCTATACTTACAGCATGCCACGGGTTACTTTCTTTCATCTTATTATCTTATTTCAGATACAAAGTTAAGCAAATTATACCTCCAATGTCAACATCTATTTTGTTCAAAGCATATATATGTAATAATGTTTGTATGACCACTATAGAAAGGTATTTGAGGAAGAGAGCATAAGCCAAAGAATATTTTGAGTACTAACAGTATCAACAATAATTCATTTTGAGGTGCAAGTTAATTCAGAAATTTATCTATTGATAGAGTAAGTAATCATTCACCCTAATTTTGATGTAATGAGCTACAAGAAATTTTAATTATTGATCTATAAATAAACAAAAGACTAGAAATAACAACATAAATGCATCATACTTGACTATTGTAATTTTTTAAATTCAATTTACAATTATTACGATTTCCGAAATTTAATAATTGGAGCTTTGAATCACCAAACGAGAAATTTAGGAAAATCGAGAAATAGGAGAGATCAATTATATAATATACCCTTATCACAATTTATGGAAGACGATGCGATAAAAATGAACAAGTTTAATAAGAGAATGGCTGGATTGTTCGTAACAGAATTCATGACAGATTTTAAATATGTCATAGGAGGGTATTTGATGAAGAAAGTATGTGATAAAGAAGGTATGAAGGGTTTATTCGAGGCACTTCAAGCAGGTTGAAGTGAAGAAAATTATTTTGTTTTTCTTAAAGAAAAATTGGGGTTTGAAAGATCTGAATTTGAAAATTATTTACGAAAGGAAATTTCGAAACTGGAAGAGATGTCAGAAGATTCCCTTCAAAAATTTAAATACTGAGCACAACAATTAGCATTGTTCCACTAAACATTATTTCAAAAATCTAAAGAATTAAAAAACGCTCAAAACTATTTTAAATAATCCTTTGGAGATTTGCCAAAGCGATTTTTGAAAAGCGTAGAAAAGGTAGCTGGGCTGCTAAAACCACTATTATAAGCCAGTTCTGCAATAGAAAATTCAATTCCGCCTTCAAGAATTTTTCTCGCTTTTTGAAGTTGCACTTCTTTTATAAATCGAGCAGGAGTGAGACCAGTTTTTAATTTTAATTTCCTGTTTAATTGTTTTTTACTCATAAATAAATGCTGAGCTAAATGGTCAACATCTATTTTGTGTTTGTTACTTTCCTGTTCAATATAAGTTATCAAATCAAGAACCCATTGTTTATTATTTTTGGTAATTAATGGGATATTTTCATTTGTAATAGGAAGTTTCTCACTTATGCTTTCAGTCTCAATAATTCTTTTAACATCCAAACGTTGGCGATAATTATACAATAGATTTTGGACTCTAATCAACAATTCTGGAACGGAGAAGGGTTTAGTAAGGTAATCATCAACTCCAATAGTTAAGGCCTTTAATTTATCATGTTCTGCAGCAAGTGCTGTTAGCATAACCACTGGGATATCTTGTGATTCTTTTGTGTTTTTAATTTTTTCTAACATGCTTAGGCCATCCATTTTAGGCATCATAACATCAGAGATCACTAGGTGGATATCTGAACCATGTTCCTTTATTAGTTTTAGCCCTTCTTCACCATTATTTGCCAAAAGTATTTGTTTGTAATGCTTTTGCAAAATCTGAAAGATAAAGTTACGCATGTCATCATTATCTTCAACAAGCAAAATAGTGAAGTCAGTACCAATGGAGTAAACTGGTTCTTTTTCTAAGGTGACTACTGTTGGTAAATTTAGCATTCGTTCTTCAGCCACGACTTCTTTTTTGTTTATTTCAAAAAAGAAATTACTACCCACACCGAGCGTACTTTCAACGTAAACCTTTCCTTGCATTAACTGAGCAAATTCATTTACCAATGCCAAACCGATTCCAGTACCACCATGTAATTTTTCGTTTTCTTGTTTTGATTGAAAGAACCTATCAAATATGTAAGGCAAGTCATTAGGGTGTACGCCTTTTCCTGAATCGGATACCTTTATTAAGATATGTTTTGGTTTTTCTTCTACAGATAAGGTAATCTTTCCTCCTTTAGATGTAAATTTAATGGCATTGCTCAAAAAGTTGTTGAGCACTTTTTCCATTTTTTTCCTATCTAAAAGTACTTGAAGATCATCCTTAACTTTTAATTGTAGTTCATAGTCAATTGCTAGGTTTTGAAAGCGAGGTTCAAATACAAAAAAGATGTATTCAAAAAACTCCTTTACATTTGTTGCTTCCTCGTTCAAGTCTAATTTATTTGCCTCTAATTTGGACAAATCCAATATTTCCTCAATCAAATGCATAAGGCTCTTTCCATTCCTTTGCATCACTAGTAATTGCTGCTGAATGGTTTCCTTCTCCCATGCCTCAGGTTTGTCCAAAATATAGGACAATGGTCCTAAGATTAAGGTGAGCGGTGTTCTTAGCTCATGAGATATATTGGCAAAAAAGTTTGACTTAACTTTGTCAAGAGCTTTAAGTTCCTCGGATTGGGCTTCCGTTTTTTTATTTGCTTTACGTAATTGTAAATAAAAATAAATTAATCCAATTGCAAGTAGAAAAATTCCAGCAAGAATTCCAATAAGCCCTTTGCGCCACTTTTCCTCTAGATCAAGTTGTTCATTTTGTTGCTCAATCTTAAAAGCTTTTTGCTTGTCCGTATGACGTGCTTCTATTTCCCTAGCATGAAGATTATTTCGAGCGTCTCTAACTTCTATTAGTTCCTGATAACCTTTATCTAAAAATAAATAAGAAGAATCCATTTGATTAAGAGCCTTATATATTTTAGCTCTTTCTAATAAAGTATAACTTCGAAGTTCTTTCCCTAGAATGGCATAACTATCGTAAAGCGGATTACCATATAATAAACTAGTATCGTTGTATAATAAGGCAATTTCATATTCCTGGTTGTGACTGAATAGCCATACAAGCTGTAGGTAGGTCCATGTTACATTATAATCATTCCCAACTTTTTGATAAATTAAAATCGCTTTTTCAAAATGGCGTTTAGCTTTTTCATTAGAATCATCACCTTTGTTTAACATGCCTAGTATAGTATGAGCAGTAGCATATTCTTGAATGAAGTTTTCGTATTTCTGAGGAACTATATTTTCTTCTTCTTCTTCGTGATATAACTTTGAAGTACGCAAGGCTTCTTCTGCGTAAAAGTAACTGGAATCTCGATCACCCCATATACGTTGATAGGTTGAATATCTGATACAGTAACCGGGATAGGTTCTATGGAGTTTATGTTTATCAATTAGGGCTTTACATTTATTAAAGTAAAAAAGACAACGATCCGGTTTGTCTAAAAACTCATATGCTAATTCTGCAACCAAATAAGTCAAGGAAAGGATACGCCATTCTTTCTGTTGTTCACAATCTTCTATTAGTGAAAAAATTTCTTCGAGGGCTTCGCCCCTTGAATTATTTAACTCTAATAGATTAACTTGTATCAATCTAGCTTCCAAACCAAGTGGATGTTTCACTAAATTATTAGCTGATAATTCTTTAAGCAAAGGTTTAATAATAAGATTGGCACTGTCGATGTGTTCTCTGAAAAGATATTCCTTTGCCTTGCCTAATTGATTTTTATATTTGTAAAGCTCATTATTATTACTTCCGGTTTGAAAGGGATTGGGATCCAGTTCTTTGAGCTCTGCGATGTATTTAGGAGTTTGAGCTGTTAGAATGGAGACAAAAGCTGTCAGAAGAATTAAAGGTATAAGAATATAACTTTTGCAATTGCCCTGAGAGCAATAGAATAAATACCATATTTTCATTTGCAACTAAAATAAATTATGTACACAAGTTATTAAGAGTCCCTTAAGAATAAGTATTTTTCTTATAAAAAAACAGATCTTTTTTACCAAAAATGGGCAAACATACTTTCACACTAAATTACCCTGAAGGCTATTGATTTTCCATTTTTTCTTCAGTTTAGGTGTATTGTCAGCCCCAAGTTAGATTCGCTTAAAATATGGGCTTTCAAATACCCCGTCACAAAATCTAAGTTTAATGTAAGATGCTTTCTTTTTATGTATATTTATTATTTTAGATTCAACTAAAATTAAGCTGATCTAAAGTTTGATAAAACAAAGCTTGAGGGATAGTGAATGTTCCTAAAAATTAAATACATAGTCTTGTTTCAATTGCTACTAATTTTCTGCAATTGTAAAGTGCAAAGATCAAATAGCTTGATAATATCCCAACAGAAAACCAAACGTTTCATATTTGTATGAAAATTTTGTTTTGTTCAGATTTAAAAAATCATCCATTTCATATTTAAACTTCAGCCCAATGGCCCCCTTTTGTGAAATATTGTATTTTAAATTCAGGGATGTTATAAGACCCATGCTTACATTATTGGAATAGTAAGTATCATTTATTTCTTTAAGGACTATTTCATAATTTCCTTCTCTAAGGAGCCTGCCATTAAATTGCTGAGCATATTGAAAGCGAAAGCCTGAAGATGGCTCTAAGGACCAGTTATCTCTTTTAAATGTGAAAGCAATTTCAACAGGTACACTCAGGCGATGATTGAAGTTGTTGTGGGTGACGTGCCTAGTATTTGTTTTTCTCTGAGTTGCCAATCCTGGCTCATAGTAAGTAATTCCATTAGGTAAATCATAAAGGATTGCTTTATCCTAATTGACTTCCTTTTCTTCTGTAAATATCAGGTTGTTTTCATGTTTTTCATAAAAAGTATGCATACTTTCCCTTACTATGAGATTAAATGAAGAAAGGTGACAAAGTGGGGAATGTTTTTTTAAGGTGTTGCCATATTTGACCATTCAAATCTCTTAAATTCTTATCTTTACCTTTAATAAAACTTGCTACAGATAGCACTAAAATCACGTTTGTTAAGAGAAAAAGAAACTCTAAGGGGTGGACATACAAAACATAACAATAAATTATAACATTAAGGCATAACGAAAAGTAAGATATGTCTCAATGGAAGGGTTTACCTTTCCTAAAAAGTGAAGAATGAAAATGTATATTTTTATTATTGGTTTACTATTTCCTTTTGGCCTTACAGCGCAAACTATTCTAGGAAAAGTAAGCAACAACAAAAAAGAAAATTTAATTGGTGCAAATGTGTATTGGCTCGGCAATACCTCAGGAGTTTCAACTGGACAAAATGGTGAATTTGAAATTCCAACAGATAATATTGGCGTCAAAAAACTGATAGCTAGTTATGTTGGGCATACACCTGATACCATTGAAATCTCCAATCAAACGTTTATTGAGTTTGAATTAAATGAAACAAAAACACTTGGGGAGGTAGTTGTAAAAGGACAAAAGGATGGCATAATTATCTCAAACTTAAATGCAATTAAAACAGAACAGATTACCCAGGTCGAATTGGGAAAAGCTGCCTGTTGTGATCTGGCTGGTTGTTTCGAGACTCAATCTACCGTCCAACCACAAACCACTAATGTAATCACCAACTCAAAGGAGCTTCGTATTTTAGGATTGTCAGGAGTATACAATCAGGTATTGATTGACGGTTTTCCAATGATACAAGGCCTATCTTATACTTATGGCATTAGCAGCATCCCAGGCACCTTGGTCGATAATATTTATGTAGCAAAAGGTGCGAATAGTGTTTTGCAAGGATATGAAAGTATAAGTGGACAAATTAATGTGGAAACAAAGGAACCCGATGATGCTGAAAAACTATTGCTTAGTGTCTATATGAACAGTTTTTTGGAAAAGCAATTTAATGCCATCTATGCGTTTCAAAAAGGAAAATGGAGCAACCTGACTGCGTTTCATACGGTTCAACCAGCCAATAAAGTTGATCGAGATAATGATAATTTTCTTGACCTCCCTTTGCTTAAACGTTACATGGTTTTGAACAAATGGAAATATGGTAAGGAGGAAGATGCGGGTTGGCACAGTAGAGTTAGTTTACGTTTTTCAAACGAACAAAGAATAGGGGGACAAACCTTTTTTGATGCTACTTCTGATGAAGGGAGTTCAGAAGTATATGGGCAAACGGTAAGTATAAATCAACCAGAATTCTGGACAAAAACAGGCCATCGATTTAATGATAAGCACCATCTGGTCTTCTTTGCTTCTGCTTTTTACCAAAATCAAGAGTCATTTTTTGGAACGACAAAGTATGATGCCGAACAAACAAATTTTTATGGTAATGTTCAACATGAATTGAATTATTTAAATCATAATTTGAAAGCCGGGATTAGCTTTCGGCACATTAATCTAATTGAAGATATTTCTTTTACTAATAATGATTTGCAAAGTAGCTATGCGGGAAATTATGAACGTAAAGAAAATATTCCTGGCGTATTTGTTGAAAACACCATGCGTTTTTTCAATGATAAATTGACCTGGATAGTTGGCCTTAGAAATGACCATCATAACCAATTTGGATCAATTTTTACCCCAAGGTCGCTTTTGAAATATGATCTTACTCCACAAGCGACCGTAAGAGCAAGTATTGGTAAAGGTTGGAGGACAGTAAACTTGTTTAGTGAAAATATCAATCTGCTGGTAAGTTCAAGGGACATCATTTTTGAGGAACAATTACAGCCTGAAGAAGCAATCAATTACGGGGTAAATTTTACTCAAAAATTTGAAGCAGACAATCTTTCTGGTTATATAAGTGCAGACTACTATCGGACAGATTTTCAAAATCAAATTTTCCCAGACTACGATAAAGATCCGACAAAGGCAATAATCAATAACTATACAGGGACTAGTATTGGTAATGGCTTTCAATCGGAGTTGTACCTAAAAATATGGCAACGCTTTGAGCTTAAAGCAGGCTATAATTATTTAGACGTTTATCGAGAAGAAGGAGGGATGAAACAACTTTTACCTTTTAACTCAAAACATAAAATTTTAGGCACCTTCAGTTTTAAACCAGTATCTAATAAGTTTCATTTCGATTTAAATTTTCATTGGTATGGAAATCAACGTTTGCCTGATACAAAATCAAACCCAACAGAATTTCAAAGACCTGATTTTTCAGAACCTTATTCAGTTACTAATGCGCAATTTACTTACACCTTCAATAAAATGGAAGTATATGTTGGTTGTGAAAATATTTTTGATTTCAGGCAAGAGCGGCCAATTCTAAGTTGGCAAAACCCATTCAATCCATACTTTGATACAAGCTCTGTTTGGGGGCCGACAAAAGGAAGAGAAATGTATCTTGGACTTAGGTTTTATTTAAGAGAAACAGAATAAAGCTATTGTGAAGCACTAAATAAGGTAAAATAAAAACAAAAAATGGAAAACACAGAAATTATAGATTTGCTTTCCAAACATATTCCAATATCTGAGAACTTGGCTCAACTTATTCTCGAATACAGTCAAATAAAAATGCTGCAAAAGGGGGCTGTTATTTTGAGAGAAGGACAAATGGCTAATGAATGTTTCTTTATCATTAATGGTTGCATGAAAAAATATTACCTCAAAGATGGGGAAGAAAAAATAACAAAGTTCTATACTGAAGGAGAAATTATTACTCCCTCAAGTTATACAAATCAAGAACCCTCTAAGTATTATGTTTCGACCATTGAAAAAACGATTGTCTCCTATGGGAATCCTGAATCTGAAAATGCAATATATAAGAACCATCCAGAGTTAGAATCTCTGACAAGAAAATTAGGAGAAAAATTAATGGTAAATACTACCAATGAATTTGACAATTGGGTAAATCATAATCCAGAAGAAAGATACCTGCAATTAGTGAAGGAGCGACCAGATTTAATTCAACGAGTAGCCCAATATGATTTAGCCAATTATATTGGAATAAGGCCAGAATCACTTAGTCGTATTAGAAAAAGATTACTTAAATAGCCTGACAATTTCACTTCTTAACTTAGGTCAACGAGATTGTGTTGATCATCCTATAATTTTGTATCAAACAATAAAACTTTTTGATATGAAAAATTTATACCTAGTACTTTTCTTATGTTTTGCCCTACAACAAGCTTACAGTCAAGACATTTTAAACAAAAAGTCTAATAACAATGACAAAGCCGAGTATAGGTTTTCTTTGTATACCACTTGGCTAACATTTTCAAACTTTGGTAATCCTGACACTAATACACAGCACTATGAATTGCGCTTAGGCTATCAACTTTCTCAAAAAGACCAAATTGGGATCAAATTTGCCACGTGGAAACTATTTACCCCATTAGGAATAGATATTTGGGATTCCAAATTTTTGGATAGAGAATACTTTTTTCCAGGTAGGCTTAAGGAAACTGGTTTAGGCCTTACTTATCAACGCAGACTTTGGAAAGGCTTATTTGCTACCTTAGAAGTAATGCCAATGTCTACCAAGTACATAGATGAAAATGGTAAAAAGATAGGGAATGGATTCAAGCTTTATAATTCCTATCATTTGGGTTATCATGTTCCTTTGTTTAAAAAGGGAAGATTTTATATTGAGCCACAATTGCATGTAAACCACTGGCCAATCAATAATAATGTACCCGCTGACTTTAAAGCTCTGGAGGACAAATCGGATAATTATTTTCTAATTGAACCGAATTTATATATTGGTATAAAGTTTTAAATTAATTTTAAATAATACTTATGATCACTATTCTTCGAAAAATTTGCAAACCTCTCAAAGTGATGTAAATAATGTTTGAATTTCGTATATTTGGTTGATGTGAATTGTTCTTTGGAATGTAGCAATCATATTGTGGAAGTATTCTTTATGATGCATGTTGTTATAGCTATTTTATAATAGTGATTTAATGAAAAGAAGTTGTTGAAATAAAGACGGCTTATCTGTTAGTGCAAGTAAAAAAATGAAGAAACAGTTATTCCTATTAACAATTTTGCTTTCAATTGTAAGCTGCCAATCTAAATCAGATTGTTTTGGTGGACGAATGGTTCTTGAAGAAATAGAAGCAGTTGTTCAATTTGAAAAACATCAAGATTCACTATTTAAGGAATTTGGCGGCAAAAAATACTTCGCATGCAATTTTCCTGATACATTGGTTAAAAGCCAAAATTACATAGTAAGCTTAAAAATTTTAAATTCAGAACCTACAGAAAAGTGGATGGGACAACCTTGCGAAATTTCAAAATCAGAAATCCAATCTGACCAAAAATTTCAAGCTTTAGAAATAGGACAAAGAGCACAATTCACAGGAGGTGGCGGAAAAACAGCTAAGGAGGAAGCAATTGTTGTTGGTATTAATATAGTAAGAAAATCTGACTTAGAAATTGAATATGATTTTACAGAACTAGTTGATTGGAAACCAAGTCGAAGTTTAAAAGGAAAGGCGATTCTTCAAAAAACTAACAATGATAAGATTGAAACTCGTAATGGGGAATTTGAATCTGCGTTTAGATTTCTTGATTTGGAAAACAATATAGAAGTATATGTAACTAAAGACTTCAAACTTAATCAAACTAAGTCAAAATTATTGGATAAACGTACTTCGAAAATCTCAGGCTTAATGTTTAACAAATAAAAGCGGAATGAATAAAGCAATTATTTTAATTCTAGTTTTAATAAGCATAAGTTGTAATCGACAGATTATTACACCAATAAATTTTGATAGTCGTGGGTATGAGTTTAAGGATGAAATTTTAACAACCTTAAAGCAAACTGGTGAAGTCGGATTTAGTGCAACAAATTTTTCCTTTGTTTCAGAGCATGAACTACTTCTTAAAACAATGGAGGTAAATGACAGCGTCAAGCAGGTTTTACCTGATTCTATTTGGACCAATATTGCCGTAAATAGTACCAATTCAAATGCTAAAGATTACATATTAAATAAGGCGAAAGAGCATGACATAGTTATGTTTAATGAAAATCATTTTATTCCTAGGCATAGAAATTTTGTAAAATCACTTCTTCCTGGTTTATATAATTTAGGTTATCGATATTTGGCTTTAGAGGCAATAGGTATGTTGGGCGATGGAACCATGTATGACAAAGATTTGATGAGAAGAACTTATCCAATCAAATATACTGGGCATT
>CALIIW010000087.1 GCA_938018185.1 uncultured Saprospiraceae bacterium | reverse complement strand
AAGGAAGCAATCAACATGGCAATTGTCGCTGCAGCAGCTGCTTTAAAATAAAATCTAACGCGTCTATTCTTTTTTCTAAGAATTTGATTTTCCATCGCAAGCCAGATCTTAGGATCCACTTTCTCAGGCTCCAATTTCTTTTTATTATCTTTTAAATATTGTTCGAATCGATCCATTGTTCTTTTTTCAATTTGTTGCGCAATAATTTTAGAGCATAGCGGTATTGACTCTTTGAAGTAGATTCTGATACATTTAAAAACTCAGCAATCTCTCTGTGCTTATATCCTTCAAATAAATACAGTGAAAATATTTCTCGACTCCCATCTGGCAGATCTTGGACAGCCTTCTTAATTTTGTCAAAAGAAATCTCTTCGTACCAAGCTTTTGATTCTACTTCTTCAGCGTATTGTTCAAGAATATCAACATCAGAATAATTGACCCGCTTTTTAATTACTGTTAAGCTTTTATTGACCACTATTCGCTTCAGCCAAGGACCATAATGATTCTCGTCTTTTAGCTGACCTATTTTATCAAAAGAATTTAAAAATGCATCTTGTAGGATATCTTCCGAGTCAGCCTTACTATTGGTAATTCGCTGAGACGTAGCCAGCATTTCTTTTGAAAATGTTTCGTATAAAGTCCTCATGGCCAAAACATCCTTTTGTTTTACTTTGTGGACTAAAGACGATATATATCCAAGTTCTTTCAATTAGGGCTTTTATTATTCCTTTAAAGTGGTTTCAGTTATAAGATAGGCAAAGTTGAAAAAGGACGTAAATGCTTTTAAAATTATTATTAAATAAAAAAAAATTATATGTTTACAAAGCTTCTCCAACAAGCGAATAACACATACCTATTTAAAAGAAGATTAGCTGGCACCAACGAAAGTTGATGGTTTATTTTGCTGAATTTTAAAAATAAAACGAAAAATTATGGATCCAGAAAAATTACAGGAATATCTAGACAATTTTATTGATTGGGCAGTAAGTTTTGCACCAAAGTTATTGGCTGCTATTCTTATCCTTTTTGTAGGTTTTTTCATTGTCAAAAAACTTAGCCTTTTAATAAAAAAAGGCCTAGAAAGCGCCAAATTAGATAGAGAAGTCTCTGAATTTTTAAGCTCCCTAATCACAAACGCCTTGAAAATAGTTGTCATCTTGATAGCAGCAGGCATCATTGGTGTAGAGATGACAGCTTTGGTTGGACTTTTAGCTGCAGCTGGATTTGCAGTAGGTATGGCTCTTCAAGGATTCTTAGGAAATTTTGCTTCCGGATTGACCATCCTATTTTTCAAGCCATATCGTATAGATGACTGGGTAAAGGTATCTGATCATTTTGGAAGAGTAAAGAGCATTCAGATATTTAATACCACCTTAGAAACACCAAACGATAAAACTTTAGTCATTCCTAACGGACAAGTGACAGACAACATCATTACCAACTTTTCAACAAAAGGTAATATTAGATTAGAGCTTCAAGTTACCATGCCTTATGCAGAGAGCTTTCCAAAAGTAAAATCTGTCATTGAGGAAGCCCTTTCAAGGTCTCAATACATTCTTTCAGAACCTAAAGCGCAAATAGGAATTGAGACTTACGATAGTCATAATATAGTTATAGCAGTGCGACCATACATAAATCCAGACGATTACTGGGATGCTACTTTTGAAGTCTATGGCCAGATCAAGCAGGCCTTTAGTGAAAATGATGTGAAGGCGGCATACTCTGAGGGGGTTGAGTTGGGGCCTATTGGGAAATAAGATCCTTTTTAAAACCTTAGTCCTGATTGAGCTGCAAACGAACTATTGGAATGTAGCATTCTTTTGTTAGCAATAAATACCTCAAGATCAAATGACCTCAGAGAGGTCAAATTATGTTAAGCTATCCTATAGCATCGAGGGGGAGCAACTCGACGAATAAAGAAACAACTTGCCAGTTATTTTGATCGTTCATATTTCCATTCCCCTGTTTGCAATATTTCCTTCAATCTTTTTAAATAATGGCATTATTGTTGGCCTTTAATTTTGGATTAGAACATGATACAATATTACATCATGTTATAATAACATCCTTTTAATCTTAAAATAATACCATATGAAAAATTTACTACTATACCTTATGTTACTATGTCCGATTTTATTTTTGACAAATTGCGGAGACGATGACGTGGCGCCTATCGTCGAAACAACCGTTGAAGAAGATAAAGCAAATGTAGATCAAACTTTAGACGACGTATTAAAGTGCACGGAAGATATTAGAGATGGACGTTCTTTAACCGAAGTATTTGACAACTTTCTGAACATGTCTGACGGAGAGTCAATGAATGAAGAATGGGTTACAAATATATTTGAAGAATTAGAACGTGTTGTTGACTTTGAAAAAATTGATGAAAATATGACCTTTGACTTAGCCTACCACGCGGGTACGCATACCTACAATGCTTCAACTGGTAAATGGGCGAAAGCGAATAATGTTACTGATAAAGTAGTTCTCAATTTTCCTTCTTCACCAGATTCCAATACAAATAATGTGGAGTTTGTTATAGATACATACACAGATGAAGTGGTTACTATTGATGGCGAAACAATGTCATTGCCTAAATCATTTCATGCATTATTAAATATAGATAATGCAAAGGCTGTTGAATTAACACTGTCTAATATTACTTATGCACAAAATTCAGGATTTCAAATTCCTGTAGAGATATCTGCTTCCTTATTTCTAGATCCAATGAATGTAAACTTAGAAGTTTCTAGAATGTCTGATACATCATTTGACATGACTATGTCTATGGATAATGACAAAATTTGTGACGTCGAACTTGCCAGCCAATTTGAATTAACTAGTGCTGATTTTGAAAACTTAGATATGGATAGTTTTGAAAAAGCTTCTATGCAAATCAATGTAGGGCAAATGTCTTTTAGAACTATGGGAAATTTAGCTAGCCTTATAGCCATGGAAGAACCAACTGATAGTGAGATAAATTCTATGGCAGATTTCGATTTATTTTTCAATGACTTCAAGATAGCAGATATTGAAATTAATGATGAGATGGAAACGATACTAATTCTTTACAAAGATGCTAGCACGGGAAATATGGATAGTTTCTTAGAAAGAATGGGAGAAATTATGGAAAATTTATTCGGGTAAGAATCAAAATATATTATAACAATAAAAAAGTATGTTGCTCAAAAGAGCAACATACTTTTTTTTTGGCCACTCTGCTTTCATTGGCTTGAGATTGTTTATTCGGTTCTTTGTAAGATATCTTCAATATTTTGGCTGTTGTTCTTATAATGAGATTGGCTAAACAAAATTGTCACCCCATCAATCCGGTACAAGATTATAGGCTTAGAGGGAAATAGTGCATAAAACGCTTTTAGCCCCTTAAATTCATAAGCTTTCCAAACCATATAGGCCCTAGACCCTATAAGTTTCCTGTCTAGCCCCTATATATCCATGGGTATGCCTGCCCTATATTTGTGTTATCATTTAAAAAAAACCACAATGAAAACATTTATCTTAATCTTATTCTCGACGGCCTACATTCAATTAGGATTTGCTCAAAATGACCTTTATGCATTTAATAATCCTAAATCAGATTTCTCAATAAACGACACCTCCAAAACAAACGATGAGGGTGTCGCAGACCTGATGGCTACCGCTCACACCAAAGCAGCTAAAAAGCAAATTAATGCATTTTTTGCTTTGACACTTAAGTATACTGAGATCATGAAAGACTATTGCATTGAAGGAGAATCAATAGTTGAGGTTCATTTAAATCAAGAAGGACAGATCCTAAGTGCAGACATTATTAAATCACCACATCCTTCTGTTTCTTCATTAATAAAAAATACACTGTCACAGTACGACTCAATCAATGTAAAAAACAATGATTACCAAGGAGATCGAGTCATCGAGTTTAACATCTCTTTTAAACTACCATAAGACTTTGGTTAATAAATTTATGGTTAATACAATTCTATTTTGTGAAAACAAATATAATTCCATAGATAACCTCTAAAAACCAATTGAAAGTAGAGTAAGGAATGCTGATTGGCTTAATTGTCAATCGGCAGTCCTATTTTAATACGGTCTCAAAAGTGACCCGAATAGAAATATTTTGTTGAACACTTGCAATTTTTTTTTAAGAAAATATTGAGAATTAATTAACTTGATACAAATGAAAATGAAATCAATTTGCATTCTTGTTTCGCTGTTCGGTTTGACGACTTTGGGATATGCCAACAAAGCACCAAAAGGAATGATTTACCTCAAAGCTTCCAATGAGAATTTTGAGCGATTCATGTCCTATTCCACTTTAGATTTTCGCCAAATGGATTCATTGATACAACTGGGTAGAAATTATACTCAAATCAATGCGGATACTGCTATGCAATTGATTGAAAAAGCCATTGATTGGTCAAAGGATAAAAAGGACAAAAAATGGCAAAATTCATATGCACGTGGATTGAGTTCTAAAGGAGCTGCTATTTCAAAATTTAAAATGAATCATGATTGTCAAGCCATTATGGATTTGGCTAGAACGGTGTTTGAACAAGTCGAAAATCAAAAAGGCATGGCAAGTGTCGATAGGTTTTTGGGCTTATATTATTTAGATTTAGGAAGATGGGAAAATGCTGCTGATAAATTTTTAAGTTCTATAAAAATATACACCGACACTAAAACTGTTGCCGGGGCGCTTGTCGGACCATATGAAGGCCTTTCTTCCGTGTATTCTAGTTTAGGCGAATACACTAAAGCACAATTCTATTTGACCCAAGCCATAACGATTGCTGACTCCACTGGAATGGATTACAAAGCGCCAGTGCTTAGAAGCCAACAGGCAGAATTGCTTTTTAAGATCGGTGACAATTTTCAACTTCAAGCCGACACCCTACCCTCGTTGAGAAATGCCTTAAGAGATAGTACACTGAGGTATTATAGCTCAGGCTTAAAAGAGGCAGATCTTGCTGTAAAAGCGGCTTACAAAATTAAGGACCCTAGCTATATCTTGCAATGTATTTTAACAGATGCAGCATTAAAAAACAAAGCTGGAGACCATGAAGCTGCATTAAAATCAAGTTTGACAGCACAAAATTTTTCAAAAGAAATTGGAGACCCGATGTTAAGTGTTAGAACAAAAATTGAGCTGGCAAAATGTTATAAAGGTTTGGATCAAAATGAAAAGGGCATTCAATATGCAGCGCAAGCATTAAAGTCGACGCTTAAAGAAAACATGATTCAGTTGCAACTGGAAGCATATGATCTTTTAATATACCTATATGTTGCCGCCAATAAATCCTTCAAGGCTTTAGACATATTGGAGGACCGAAACAAAATTGAAACTTTGGTAAATAGCAAAAAAGCAAAGGAGGCGGTCACCAATGCTGAAGTAAAATATCAAAGTGCAGAAAAAGAAAAGAAAATCTTAAAACAAGAAAATGAAATCTTGCAGTTGGCCTCCAAAAATGCCTTTGTCGAAAAACAAAAAAACAGGTTTATAGGAGGCACCTTATTGTTTGCTTTTCTAGCACTGCTATGGAACAAGTATAATCAAATCCAAATTGAAAGAAACGAACAAAAGGAATTTGCGGAAGCCCTGATTTTTGCCCAGGAAGAAGAGCGAAAAAGAATTGCAAGAGATTTGCATGATGGCATTGGGCAATCCCTCTTACTCATTAAAAAACAATTGGAAAATACCAATTCGACTTTAGTTTCCAACCAAGAGTTGATTGGGGAGACCTTAGAAGAAGTCCGCGCGATTTCCAGAGATTTACACCCCATACATTTGGAAAAAATCGGGCTCACAAATTCCATCAAAAACATAGGACATAAAATAGAAAAATCTACCTCTATTTTTATCAGCATGGATGTGGATGACATTGACAAAATACTGCATGATAAATCCGAAATACATTTGTATCGCACCGTTCAAGAAGCATTAAGTAATGTTGTAAAACATTCTGAAGCAACGGCGGCAAACATTACCGTCAAAAATGAAACCAATGCCATTGATGTCACTATCCAAGACAACGGCAAAGGATTTGATCATGAATTGGCGATAGTGATTAGTCAAAGCCTAGGACTAAAAGTAATGCATGAAAGAATATCTTCTATTGGAGGTAAACTTTCTATTACGCCAGGAAAAACAAAAGGAACCATCATCAATTTTAAAGTGCCAAAGCCAAAAGCTGGACAGGAACAAAAATGAAGAAACATGAAAATTCGTGTATTTAATGCTGACGATCATCCCATTTTACGAAAAGGAATTACCAATCTGCTTGTTGAGACAAATGACATGGAATGGGTAGGAAGCGCTGGAAATGGAGAAGAAGCCGTACAAAAAATCAGAACATTAAAACCTGATGTTGCTGTCCTGGATATTGAAATGCCCTTAATGACAGGATTAGAGGCAGCTAAGATTTTAATAAACGAAGGAGTCAGCACTCATTTTGTACTGCTTACTTTGTTTAAGGACGAAATGTTTTTTAATGAAGGAATGAAGATTGGTGTAAAAGGTTACCTTCTAAAAGAAAGTAGTGAACATGAAATCCTTGAATGTATCAGAACGACCAGTCAAGGAAAGGCTTATGTCAATGCAGAACTCACCCAATATTTGATCAATGCCAATCACTCGAAAGACAGCATCTTGAATGACTTGACAAATCATGAGATTAATATTTTGAAGTTGATATCTAGGCAAAAAACAACCGCAGAAATTGCAGACATGTTGTTTATCAGCCCAAAGACGGTTTCCAATCACAGAACAAATATCAGTAAAAAACTTGCATTGGATGGAAAGCAAAATGGGCTTTTGAAATGGGCCATCAAAAACAAAGATTTGCTGAAGTAATTGAAACATCATAGCATGGGCAGTTCCAGATCTATCTGAATAAAATCTTAATTCTACTATACGTCGACTTTATCTTCGACAAGAAAATGAACATTTACAGTTTTATCATTGACAAAAAGCGCATATAAGACTGCAATATTACATCTTACCGTTTGGCTTCCATTATAGTACTTGCCTTAAAAATCAAGTATTATAACAAACACTTTCCTAAGGCTTATTAATCATGTCTTTCCATATATCGCGTAGCGATAACTTTTTATTTCAAATTTTAACCAAACGTGACATTCAAAGAAAAAACTTAAGGATATAGATACTTCCAAGAGGTAAGAAAAATAATTTCGGGCATAATTATCGCTCTAAAAAAAGCAAGCCCCAGCTTATTTTAATACTAATAAATATCATATGAGAAATTCGTTGAATACTATATTCATCATCTGTTCCCTTTTAATATTTACATTACCTCTTACTGCACAAATTTCTGAGGGCTATCAGATTGCCACATGGAAAGACTTTAAAGAGGCTGCCGTAACTTACACCTGGGACGATAATTCTGCAAATCACTTAACTGTAGCACAACCTTTGTTTGACAAATACGATTTCAACACTACTTTTTTTGTGACGACAAATTTTTCGCCAGACTGGGAAGGTTTTCAGGCAGCAGCTGACATGGGACATGAAGTCGCTAGTCACTCTATGAATCATTATGATTATACTCAGATGACTGAGGCAGACAGGAGGCATGAATTGGAAGGATCCAAAAGTGCCATCAACTCAAAAATTAGTGGAGGCCAATGCCTTACCTTTGCCTACCCATATTGCAATGTTGGGGCAGATAACGAAACGGATGACTACTACCTTTCGGCTAGAACTTGTCAGGGCTATATTGAAAAATCTACTCCTGACAATATGATGCAAGTCAGTTCTATCGTTTGTGGTAGCCAAGGTCCCGTCAAAACTAGTATTGACTTTAACAACAAAGTTGAAGAAGCTACTCCAACAAAAGGATGGCTTGTTTTTCTTTTGCATGGCATAGACAATGAACAAGCTTTTTCTCCTGTTGATTCAGGCGAATTTGATGCACACCTAAACTACATGGATCAAAATAGAGATCGATTGTGGGTTTCTACTTATAGCGAGACTGTTCGATACATTAGCGAAAGGGATCACTCTAATCTTACAGAAATAGTTTTTGATGATAAGGAAATAGTTTTTCAATTGACACATCAAATGGATCCAAATATTTTCAATCTTCCAATTACGATTAAAAGGAAATTGCCAATGGCTTGGGAAGATGTAAAAGTGGAGCAATCTAACCAATTAGTCAATCATCAAATTATTGTGGATGCAGACACTAGTTATATAGTATTTGATGCCATCCCAAATTATGGAAATGTTGTCATTAGCAACCAAACTGTACCAAATAGCAATCAAGATGTTTCAGTAATTCAAAATTTAAAGATGTTTCCGAATCCGGTAAGTAGCTTGCTTAATATTAAATTTTATTTAGAAAGCAGTGCGGAGGTAAAAATTGAAATCAAAAATGTTCTTGGGCAAAAATTGTTGGGTCAAAAATTGGGTGTACTTGGATCAGGAAAACAATCAAGCTCCATAGCTTTAAATTCGATTCAGGAAAATATGGTACTGGTAGAAGTACATATTGGAGAGATGGTTTATTATGAGAAAATAATTTTGAAAAAGGAATAGTGATTAAAAAACATGTTTTCAAATCACTTTAGTAGGATAAAATCTAAAAAAGCCATGCTTCAATTAAGAAGCATGGCTTTTTTATTTTAGGGATTGTCAGATAAAACTTAACTCATTAAAAATCAACTTTTGATACTTCTATAATTTTATTCTTTTCCTCGTCTCTACCGATAATGTCCGAAAACAAGGTAATCCTCAAAAGCCATTTGTCATGATTTTTTCCAAAAATCTCGCCAAATGAATTCAGGTCATTTCTTGTACCCAGTGTTTACACATTGGGCTATAATAATATCACGCCTCCGGCGTTTTTAACCTTACTTCTGAATAAGCCTATTTTACCTGCCCATTCAACAAGTTTAGCACTTACTCTTAAGAAACAGCCCTCGAATTAGGTAATACAATGATACTTCGATAAATAATTTGTTCAATACCTTTTGGCTCGATCAACCTCAACATTTAAGCACAGGAAATTTTATTTGTTTAAAGTACATTTTTAGTTGTCAATGTATTAGAAACATATCATTCCCAAGAACATTTTCAAGCTCCTTTCTTTTTCAAGCAAATAATAGTTATTAGATAAAAGGGAGACATACGTAGTCTATTTTAAGCTCTCTATCGATTTTTTCATTCTAGGTGCAGCCTTTCAAATCCTTTATAGTCTTTCCAAATGAACTCAACTATAAACAATTTTGTTAATAACCATTAACCAAAAATCGAATACCCATTAATTGACAACAATCAAATTCTTATACAATGAAAACATTACCATATTTATTTTTTGCAATTGGTTTGATAATATCTTCACATTTTATTGTAGAAAAAATTCAAAACCCTGCTTTATTTGAAAGAACGTTGTTCCAGGAAATACAAAAAGAGCCAATAACAAAATTAGTTCTAAAAACAGATTTGGAAAGACTACTTTCAAACGCGAAAAATGATGAATATGAAAAAGGAGTCTTAACTTTTATAAATGAAGATACAGCCAATATTTCCTACAATATTAAGGTGAAGCCAAGAGGCGTAACACGTAAGCAGATTTGCGATTTTCCACCCTTGAAACTTAAGTTCTCAAAAGAAGATCTTGCTGCAAATGAGTTGGCACCTTACAATTCGTTAAAACTAGTTGGTCATTGTCAGGAAGGTGAAGCATTTGAACAGGTTTTGTTGAAAGAATATACTGTGTACAAAATGTACAATGCTTTAACTGAAAAAAGTTTTAAAGTCCAGTTAGTAGAAATTACCTATATGGATTCAAACGCTGAAGTACCAGCTTCTACTCATTATGGCTTTTTAATAGAGAATAAAAAGGAAATGGCCAATCGCTTAAATGCCAAATTACGGGACAAAAAAGAAACAAGTTTGACTCAAATTGATGCCGATCAATACAGACTGTTTTCACTATTTCAATATATGATCGGAAATACAGATTGGAATTTATCAAAGCAGCATAACCTGAAATTATTAATTGATCAAGAAAAGAGCAGCCCTATTCCAATTCCTTATGATTTTGATTTTGCTGGCTTAGTAAATTCACCTAGTGCAAAGCCATATCATAGTTTGCCTATAAAAGATGTTAGGGAAAGATTCTTTCAGTATAGAGGAAAAAGAAGCGTAGACTTTAGTAAAACTTATAATTTATTTAAAGACAAGAAAGAAGAATTGATGGATTTGCATGAAGAATCCAATCTACTGGAAGAAGCCACAAAAACTGAAATGACAAACTATTTAGCAACTTTTTTTGATCTCATAGAAGAACCACTAGTGGCAAACAAAGAACTTGCTCTGGGTATTAATTCACATGGCTAGATGAAAATCACCCTAAGATCGAAGGTTAAAAAGTCCTCTGGTCTAATATTTACAACTCGTTAATAGAAATTAACAAATCATTCGTCTAAACCCAAATAACAAAATTATTAATTCAGCGTCTTTTAATTGACAATCAATTTTTATTTAATAACCTATTAAAACCATCATTAATGAAAATTTCAAAAATTCTTTTTGCTTTTACAATTGCAGTATTATCATTCACTAGCGTTAAGGCAACTGGAGACCCAATTACTCAAACTCCAAAAGAAATTCAGACACTTTTACAAAAATCTTTAGCGGGCTCTGAAGTAGAGGCAAAGGTTTTTATCACTTTCATGTTAAATAATAGCAATGAAATTGTTGTTATTTCAACTAGTGACAAGACACTTGACTTCAGAATTAAAAATGCTCTAAACTACCAAACAATAAAGACCACTGATTTAGAAAAAGGAAAGAAGTATGTTGTTCCTTTTACCATAAAGAGATAGTATCTTGACCTGTTAGGTAAAAATAAAACAGCCTTGCTGAGAGGCTGTTTTATTTTTTTTGTCCTAACTAAATTAGAATAATCGGATAAAGCTTCCCTTCAAATTTAAAAATCCAATTGAAAAGCTAGGATTGGAACTAGGCCACTTGAATGCGTTCTTAATACAAGCTCATTATCAATCACATTATAATTAACGCCTCTGAAATTTGATCTATTTAGGTTATTTTGAATGTCTAAGGAGATGTTGCCAGCAAGTTTGTTTTTATTAAACTGGTAAGACATTCGTGCATCTATCCTAAAATAATTTGGCAATTGTAATGAATTGTAATTGGAGTAATCGGGTACATAAATCCCTTCTGAAAGCGAGGCGCTTTCATCAAGCGGAGAATACCGCTGTCCACCATTCAACAAGACACGAAAACCAATTTGAAAAATATTTCCTGATGTAAATTCAAATTCTTTACCCATAGTAAGAGCAGATGAAAAATCACCTGAAAGTGTAGAATGATATCGTTTACCATTTTTAGGATAGAAATAAGATTTATAAAACGAGCCTGTAAGTAAAAAGAAAAACTGATCCGAGAAGAATTTTTCAATACTAAGATCAAGGCCATAGTTTTCCCCTTTCCCAGTCCCTTCCACTGCTCTATCAGAAAGTAATTTGCGTTCGTTAAGCATCCAATAAAAATCATTCTCTTCTATTCCAACCGGTATGTTTTTCATAAATTGGTAATAAGCTTCTGTTGTAAAAGTAATTCCCCAATCCGTTGTTTGTTTATAGCTCAAAATCCAATGATCTGCTTTGATTAGTGGTAGCTCTCTATTTGGCAAAGGCTCTGTACTAATTATAGATTGATAAAAATAAGTAGCCATTGGTAAGTATTTAGAATAAGCACCGTAGCTCAGAGTTAATCGTTTTTGATTGTCTAATTTATATTGGATTGAAAGACGAGGATCAAGAGAAGAAGTATTATTTAATCCAAAAAATAAAAAGTGTGCTCCAAGATTAAAAGAAAGTTTATTGAAACTTTTTTGCAGATGAGCATAATATTGTAAAGTGTAGGTATTTCCTTCACCACTGATTAAGGTGTTTTCATTTTCCTCAAAGATATTCCAGACCTCTTCTCTTAGGATGGACTTTTTGAAAAACTCATAGTTGCCAATATAATTTGCGAACAAGCCAGTTTTTAGCCTCAAGCTTGGGTTTATTTTTAAAGAGTAATTTAAACTTGCGCTTAGCCTACTTTCAAAATGTCGTTCGTCTCTATAGTTGAATCGCATATCTTCCTCATCCAAAACATCATAATGCCTACTTATCTCACTAGCAATTCCTGCAAGGCTAATTTTGAGGTATGATTTAGTATTGATATAATTTGTGTAGCTTGTTCCTAGTACTCCGATATTCGTTTTCCGTATTCTATCTTCGCTATGATCTGATTCTAAGGAGTCTCTTTCTAAAGGGTTTTGGACTGGACTTTTGTGTTCCGTGCTTAAGCCTCCCAAACCCCATAAGGTAAACTGGTGTTTTTCTGAGCGCCCAAAAGCTACGTTAAAAGACAAGTCTTGAAAGTCATTATCAACTCTTTCTCCAATAAGATGTACCCCAAGTTTGGATAACATACCTAAAGTAGAATAACGATAATTTAAAAGGTAACTAGAGATGCCATTTTTTATAGGTCCTTCTGTGCCGACTTCTAAGCCCAACAAGCCCACTTTCAATCTGTGTGCCCGGTTGAATTTGTCTCCTTTTCTGAAATGTATGTCCATCACTCCAGAAAGTGTATTGCCATATTCTGAAGACATTCCCCCCGAGGAAAAATCAGAACGGCTTAAGACTTGAGCACTAAAAGCTGTAATCCCTCCTGCAGAAGAACCTACTCTAGCAAAGTGATTAGGATTTGGAATGTCAACACCTTCTAGTCGCCATAACATTCCAAAAGAAGCATTCCCTCTGATGAGGATTTCGTTTTCAGTATCATCTGTTCCTTGTGTCACGCCTGCGTAAGCCAAAGCCATTCTACCAGGATCATTCGCTGCAGCTGGTATCCTAGAAGTTTCATCAGCGGAAAAGGAGCGTGTACTTATAATTGACAATTCGTTTACTGGAAGATTCTCTTTCTGGCTAGTTTGAACTACTACTTCGTCCAATGAAAGAACATTTTCCGCTAAGGCAATCTCTATAAAAATTGCATTGGCTACATTCACTACTATACCTTCATTATGGCAGTCCTTGTATCCCAGATAAGTACAAGATAAATCATGCCGGCCCAGAGGCACCATATCTATTTCAAAAAAGCCTTCTTCATTGGTAACAGTTGCTAGATTGGATTCTACAGGATTCAAATAAACAGTAGCCCCAACAATGGCTTGCTGAGTGACTTGATCGACCACTGACCCTCTAATAGTTTGTGTGTTTTGTGCTTGAGCTAGAAAAGGTAATAGTACTAAAAACACTATCCGTTTCATCTTAGCTTTGCGTTTATTGTAAGATGAAGATAAACAATTGTGATCAGAAAATTAGTGACAGGCAAAAAAAACTGAACTCAAATATTGAGTTCAGTTTAAACATATTTCTAATCTATTCTATATAAAATTACAAAATGCTTGTTTGATTAATTACAAGGATCTACACTATTGTCAACCATCAGACCGCCAGTTACAGAATTGCCATGTCCACAATCTTTGATGTTCATATTTGGATAGGCTGAAGCATCTACTGAATTGCTAGATGAGGAAGGGGTAAAAAACCCAAAACGTTCGCTATCTCCGACAAGTTCAATATCATATGCTCCATTATTTTCTGCGGCATTATTGGTCAGAATATTGTTGGACGCTCCATCAATTACCAAATAGCCCGTATTAAGATTATTGCTAGAGGTATTATTTCTGGTCTTCCAATAATTGGCAGGTTGTAGTGAGCCAGTCAATTCGCCAGATGGCATGATGATTCCCATTGGGACATTGCATAGGATGAGGCCAATGTAATTTCCGTTGGTTGTATTGTTTTCAAAAACGCCCCAAGAGTCGCAAGCCCATACCCCAAAAGTAGAATTACTAATATTATTTTCGGCAATATAGCAGCTCTTACCATTCATATTGATGATGGCATGCGCATTCGTTTCACCAGCCTGCCAAATAGAACTCGTAGTTATGGTATTGTACATGATTACTGTTTGATCAGATTTTTCCATTACTCCTGAAAATTGAAAACCAGTAAAGGTATTTCGCATTATAGCACATCTCATAGAATTTTCAAACAGTATGGCTTGTCCAGCTTCTGTTGTAGATTCTATTGTCAAATCCTGTATTAAAAAATCCCTTGTGTTTTGAACATGAATCGCAGGGTTCAAAGCAGTAGCGCCACTCTCCTCAGGATAAATA
>CALIIW010000086.1 GCA_938018185.1 uncultured Saprospiraceae bacterium | reverse complement strand
AAACTTGTCTTGACCAAGGGTGAGAAATTTTGCGGAAGCAAAAAAGAAAAGGCCTAAAAATATAATACATTTAAAAGCAAGCCTAAAAAATCTTTTCCTTTTAATTATTTTTTCCAAAGAGCAATTTTATAAAATAAATTATATTTTAAAATTAAAATTTAATCCTAAACTATAAGAACTATTGGACAAATCATAGAAAGTGACATTAGTAATACTATTAAAGTGCTTAAGTCTTAATTCTAAATTTAAAAGATCTTTGTTTAAAATCAGATAGGATAATTCAGCAATTGCTCCTAGATAAAAGTCTTCTACAGATTCCCTCAGATCATAAGGATAGAAACGTAAACATCCTCCGATTGGAACTGGATGTTCTTGAGTGGCTAAAATATTGTAGGCACCATACATCCCTAAAGCCATTTTTATGCGATTCTCTTTTCCAAAACCATATTTAACAAGTATTGGAAGTATTAAATAATCCGTTTTAATAATAAGCTTATTACTGACACCCTCTGGGAAGATGTAACAAGTCTCACCAACATAACCCTGACTTAAATATTGTATGCCAGTGTTAAGGTACAAATGCTTATTAAGCTGGTAAGTATAATTTACGCCCAAGGCATAGGAGTACCTTCTGCTTAAACCAAAATCAAAATCGAAGTCTGAGTTTCGAGATACTAGAATTCCAAGCTCAGGTCCAAAAAATGATTTTTGAGCTTGAGCATTTGGTAAAAGAAACAGAATGAATACAAAAGCACAAAGGAACGTTTTCATAAATTAATTTTCGCATTCAAATATTATTAAAATTGATTGTATAGCTCAATAAATTTACTTCTACTCAACACCCATTTATTTACTTTTTGCTCAAAACAAAGTGATCCTGGAATGGTAATGTGTTCTTTTTCAAATTCAAAACCTAGTTTAGGTATTGTTTTGTTTGGTGCTTCATTTAAGGCGTAAGGTTCACAAATTAATTGTTTAAGATGAAGCCTGTCGAAAAAATGGGGGATAGATAATTTAACTAGCTGAGTGCCTAAGCCTTTTCTCCTTTGCGGCTGCTTCCAAAAATGTAAATGCATGTTGGCCTTTTCACCAAAAGATATTTGATCAACATTACAATGCCCAACAGCTTTGTCATCAATAAACCAAACCAATGCAAAGGAATTTCTTTGTTTTATATCAAGACTGATCTGCTTATTTAGAAAATTAATAATGTCTTCCTTAGGAGGTAGTTTCGTAAGATCTACTCCCATGCCAATCAAATGCTGGTCTGAAGAATCAGTCCAATAAGAAGCGATGTTGGGGACTTCCTGAGCGCTTAGTTCTTTAACCCTTAGGATCTGTTCTTCCATTTAGCATTATTTATTAATAATTAGAGATTTTCAGCAACAAAAAGTTTCATAAGCACAATTATAACGAAAGGGAAAAATTCCTATTGTAAATATCAAAAAATGACTATCAAGTAACAATGTAAGCGCTATATTTGCAAAAAAAATACATGAAGTCATACATTTTGTTCTTACTACCATTCCTATTTATCTTTAGTTGCGACACAAAAACTACTGAATCTGCTAAGGCAGAAGTAAAAGAAAAGGTACAAGTTGCAGAAAAGGCGAATACTTTAATCCACGCAAAAGAAAAGAATTTCAGCTCCTTAAAGCAGTTGACAAACGGAG
Organism: uncultured Saprospiraceae bacterium; assembly: GCA_938018185.1. Lineage (GTDB taxonomy): Bacteria > Bacteroidota > Bacteroidia > Chitinophagales > Saprospiraceae > JALZVN01. The sequence goes on along the minus strand of CALIIW010000086.1, from coordinate 8,682 downwards.
GAGATAATGCGGAAGCCTATTTTAGTTTCGATAACAAACATTTGGTTTTTCAAGCTTCAAACAAGGCATGGGGCGCTGATTGCGACCAAATATTCTACATGCCCTTAACGGGAACAATGGAAGCTAAGCCTGCGCTTTTAAGTACTGGATTGGGCAGAACCACTTGCTCGTATTTCATGCCTGGCAACAAAGAGGTTTTATACGCCTCAACCCACCTTGCTGACAAAGCTTGTCCTGAATCTCCTAGATCTGTAAATGGAAAGTATGTATGGCCAATTTATGAAAGCTTCGACATATTCGTGGCAGACCTTAAAGGGAATATAACCAAACAACTTACTACAGAGCCTGGCTATGATGCAGAAGCAACTCTTTCTCCTGATGGTAAAATGATCGTTTTCACTTCCACAAGATCAGGAGATTTAGAGTTGTACACCATGGATCCAGATGGTGGCAATGTCAAACAAGTAACAGATGGATTAGGTTACGATGGCGGCGCTTTCTTTTCACCTGATTCTAAAAAGTTGGTATTTAGAGCTTCAAGACCTAAAACACCAGAGGCTGTAAAGGCTTACAAAGATTTTTTAGCTCAAGGATTGGTTCAACCAACCAACATGGAAATTTACACCTGCAATGTTGACGGAACAGATTTAAAACAAATAACCAATTTAGGAAAAGCAAACTGGGCGCCGTACATGCACCCTTCTGGCAATTCAATTTTGTTCTCTTCCAACCATCACTCAGAATCTGGTAGAAAATTTAATATCTTTTCTATCAATACAGATGGTTCAGGTTTAAAGCAAATCACTTTTGATGAGACTTTTGATGCTTTCCCAATGTTTTCTTTTGATGGAAAATATTTAGCATTTTCGTCTAATAGAAATAATGGAGGCACTAGAGATACGAATGTTTTTTTGGCGGAATGGGTGGATTAGTTGTGAGATGTCAGATGTCGGATGTCAGATGTGAGATGTCAGATTAACGCACTTGTGTTTCTAAAGCTTGAAGACTAGCCATGCGCGAGGAGAGCTTCCGAAATATCTAGAAAAAACGACAACGTAAACGCACCTGTGTTTCTGAAGCTTGAAGACTAGCCTGGCGCGAGGAGAGCTTCCGAAACATCTAGCAAAAACGACAACATAAACGCACTTGTGTTTCTGAAGCTTGAAGACTGGCCATGCGCGAAGAGAGCTTCCGAAACATCTTTTACTCAGTCCAATGAACTATGAAAAATAAAGGTGCATACTAATTATGTTTCAGAAGCTGGCCAAGCCACTTTCTGTGAGCAAAGCTTCAGAAACACAAACAACGAATTAAAAAAACATTTTGTCTAAACAAGAAATCGCAAACGACATAGCAAAAATTTTAGAATCTCATTATCCTACGGTTCCAATACCTTTGGACCATACGGATCCGTACACCTTGCTGGTAGCTGTTTTGCTGTCTGCTCAATGTACAGACAAGCGTGTCAATAAGATCACTCCTGCCCTATTCGAAATGGCTAATAATCCTTTTGATATGGTCAAATGTACTATTGATGAGATAAATGCCATCGTGCGTCCCTGCGGTTTGGCGCCGCGTAAAGCAGCTTCCATTCATGGTTTATCGGAGATCTTGATTGACAAATACAATGGTGAAGTACCGCAGTCTTTTGAGGCCTTGGAGGAACTGCCTGGCGTTGGTCATAAAACAGCATCAGTTGTGATGGCTCAGGCTTTTGGTGTTCCGGCATTTCCTGTGGATACGCATATACATCGATTGGCCTATCGCTGGAAATTGAGTACTGGCAAGAGTGTGACGAAGACGGAAAAAGATTTGAAAAAGTTATTTCCAAAAGAGACTTGGAACAAATTACATCTACAGATCATTTTCTTTGGGAGGGAATATTGTCCTGCGCAAAGACATGATCCGATGGCTTGTCCGATATGTAATAAGTATGGGAGGAAGACCTTGTTTGCCTAACTATTATTCTAGTTTAAAAACAATAGGCAAATTAAATTCGACCTTTACATGCTTTTCATTTTGCATACCAGGTATCCAATTTGGCATCGTATCCATCAACCTCATTACTTCTGATTTTATATCCTCACAAATTCCACTCAAAACAGTAACATTAGAAATAACACCATCTTTGTCAATGGTAAATCTGACCATCGCTCGTCCTTCTATATTTTTTATTCTCGCACTTTTAGGATAAGTTATATTTGAATAAATAAACTTAAGCATTTTATCACTCGCACATTTTGAAATTTCAGTTTCCTCCATAAAAGATTCCTCACAGCCTGGAAACCTAGGCATTCTATCGGTGACATGATTTGTCGTATCAATTGTAGTACTTATCATTTCTCCATTTTCATAATATTCAATTCCTCTTTCAACTCCATTCTTATTATAATAGAATTGTTCACCTTCTAGGACTCCATTTAAATAATTCTTTTTTTCATAACATATTGAATCCAAATCGTACGAATTCCAAATTCCCTCTCGCTGACCATTTTTATAAAGCCCCTTTTCTCTTCCCAAAATCAACCATTCTCCTTCCATTATTCCATTTCGATAAATACCTTCTGTTACAATTGTTCCATCATCCCATCTTTCTTGAAATATTCCATCTCGTTCTTTAAGTAAATCTGATTTAAAAGTTATTAACCTAGTAATTGATTTAGTCTCAGGAAAATATTTTTTATAGATAATAGTGCCTTTAATGGTTCGCTCAATGGTATAGTTCCAACCATAGTCTATCAACTTAGAACGTGGCTCGAGTTTATCTTTATAAAACTTCTTTAAAGATTGGCCACTTGAATTGGCGATAACAAAGAATGAAAGAAGTATTAAGATCAAGTATTTCATAAAAATAAAAGTACTTCACAACATAAAAAATTAAAAATCGTGAAAAAGATAATACAAAATCTTAACAAGCTTCAGAAAGATACACCTTTTTCAAAAAGCAGAAACAAGCGTATGATAGAAAGTCAAACATGGTTTCTTAAAAATTAAAAAAGAAATAATCCTAAATTAAAAATTCTCATCACCTAATCACAACATTAAGAGTATATACCCAAATATCTCCACCACTTGAAGTGATAGTCAAACTAGCTTGATAGTCTCCTGCTGTGGAATACATATGTTCAGGATATGGTTCTAAAGAAGTCTTGCCATCCCCAAAATCCCAAAAGTAGTTTAATTTCGAGCCTCCATCGTGATTAAATTTAACTGTACATGGACCAGTACATCCTTCATTTTCAACTTTAATGCTACCTGAAGAAGGATAATTATATTCTGATTTTGGAAGTTCAACTACATATGTCCTTTCTGAATAACTTCCAAAAATACCTAAGCCTCCTTCTATATTGGAATAAATTTGTTGCGGTTCGGCAAAAGGATTTCCTTGGCTTAGACGTAGGAGTTCCAAAGTCTTAAAATAAATATACATTTCCTTTGAAACTGATTTAATAGAAACATGGGCCTTTAAATTATTTACAGCTATATCCAAGAAATCATCTCTGAAACCAAAAGTAGTCTTATACTTTTGACCATTGAAGTTTTCATCAGAAAGAAAAATACTTCTTAAAGGATAGGTTTGAATATCTATGCCTGCAGTCATTGATTTATTTTCAGCATTCAGATCATTGGTATAATGCGCAAAGCGAGGAAGTAAATAACCATTTGCTCCTGCACTATCCTCTCCATCATGGGGTTCTGGGTTTGGTGATTCAATACGACCTTCGAGAAGATAATAATTTTCACTTTGCGGATCATCATCAATCTCTATTTCAAAGGCCCAAGTTGGTGCATTGTCAATGAGTACTTCCCCAAAACTTAAAAAGTCAACATCAAACTCCTTTGGTATTTTATTGGTAGCAACAAGTTTATTAGTTTCATAATTGGTATGATTAACCTCTATTTTATATTCTTCATTGAAATTGATAACATTTTCAGGAACATTATAAAACCCATTTGAGACTTGATCAATCATAGTTATGACAACATCATTTTTGTCTTTTAAAACAACTTGTGCATCATCAATTACTTGGCCAAGACAATCTTGATCTTTAATGTGACATGATTCAGTAAGATGGATTATGTTTTCGCCGTTAGGAGTAAATACAGCATTTAAAACCATACTTGGTTTCACCTCAGCATCTGGAAAAGGCAACTCTTTGGTACAAGAAAAACAAACCATACAAAGAATAAAAAATGCAAAAATATTTTTATTATTCATGATTAAAATTTAAAGGAGTAAGTAAAATAAGGTAAAACAGGAATCAAACTGGTTTGCTTTAAATAGAGTGCTCCAGAGCCATCAGTTCTTTCTTTCAATTGGATGATCCATGGATTTTGTCTACTATAAGCATTGTATAAACCCAAACTCCATGTTCGTGTACCTCTTTTCTTTTCTTTGTGCAGATTTACAGATAAATCTAAACGATGATAAGCAGGTGCTCTTTGATTATTTCTACTGGTGACATTATTCACAGGCGCAATAGTCTCTCCTAATGATTGTCCTGGCAAAGCTTGCTCTCCTCCTGTAATTGCATTGTAGTTGTTAAGTCCTAAGGTGTAAGTATTTCCGCTACCATAAACCCAAATTAAACCAAAATCCACCCGTTTACTTTTTTTATGGGTCAGCGCGATACTTACATCATGTCTACGATCATACTTATAAGGAAATGCCTTCCCTTCATCTAAGTCAGGAAATGCTCTTTCTGTTTTTGAAAGGGTGTAACCGATCCAGCCAGTTGTTTTTCCAAGGGTCTTTTCGAGTAGTACCTCAAGTCCATAACTAGTCCCAGAGCCTACCAAAACTTTATCCTGCCAATCTATGCTGCTACTAAAAATACTGAAGCCAGATTTGTACTCTAAAAGATTATCCATTTCTTTATAATAGATTTCTGTTGTTAGTTCGAATTGCTTAGATAAACTTCTAGTATATCCCAAAGCATATTGTACAGAAGTTTCTGGCTTGATTCGATCAGTGCTAGTCACCCATAAATCTGTAGGGAGTCCTAGGCTAGGGCTCGCTAACAAGTGCAAAAACTGGGTCATTTTAGAATAGGATAACTTCAACGAAGATTTGTCATTTATTAAGAAACTAAAGGCCAATCTAGGTTGCAAAGACCAATACTCAGAATTTTCAACCAAATAGCCCGCAAAATGAAGCCCAGCATTAAGTTTGAATTTAGAACCTAAAGAAATGTCATCTTCTACGTAGGCAGTCAATTCATTTGAATTAATGTCTGGAGAACCGCTAATCACATCCGTAGCTGGAGCATTTCCTTCTTTAAAAGATTCTTTATTAACAGTTGGACTAAATTTGTGTCTAACCAAACCCGCTCCGGCTCTTATACTATGTGCTGGACTTGGTAAGTAATTAAAATCAATTTTACCTGCATAATCTTCGATATCAGATTTAGAATTAAAGGTATCTATGAAGGCAACTTCTGTAGCAGTCCCTATCTTATCGACAAGATTAAACTTGAACTTATAAGCCGAATTATATAAAGTTATATTACTAAAAAGCTGTGGAGATATTTGATAATTCCATCTTAAAGCGGCTATTCTATTCCCCCATTTTATTCCTGTGTCTGATTCAAAACCTCTTTCCTTTTCATACATACTCGTGTTATCATCTCCTTGATAAAAACTTAAGTAGAGACGACTTTTATCAGAGAACTTGTGATTAACTTTTGCATTTAAATCATAAAAATTATATTTCAACACCATGGTTCTTCCCCCATTTCCATCATCTTGTTTTATGCTTTTTTGGATGGGTGTAGTTAGTGCATCTAACCAAGTCCTTCTACCAGACAAATGAAAAGATGTTTTATTTTTTACAATCGGACCTTCGAGGTTAAATTTTCCTGCAACAAGGCCAATAGAAATATCTCCGTGGAACTTTTCCATATTTCCTTCCTTCATTCTAACATCCATGATCGATGAAAGGCGTCCGCCATATCTAGCTGGAAAACCACCTTTGATGATTTCTGCACTTTTTATTGCATCTCCATTCAGCGTACTTAAAAATCCAAAAAGGTGATTTACATTGTAGATAGGCACCCCGTCAAGTAAGATCAGATTTTGATCCGGTCCTCCCCCTCTTACATATAAGCCTGAATTACCTTCAGAACCAGACTGGACTCCAGGCATCAATTGCACCAATTTCAAAACATCTCTTTCGCCCATCAAAACAGGAATGGATTTTAGTTTTTCCATAGAGAGTTTGTTTGTACTCATTTTAGATTCTGAGTGTCTCAAGGTGTAAACATCATCTGTCACGATCACCTCCTCTAATTCATTGCCTAATGACATTGAAATAGAAAGCTCTACATTCTTGTTCAAAACTACTTTTTCTTCCATTCCTTCATAACCAATGTATGAAATAGATAAATCGTATTCTCCTTCAGGTAAGGTTATACTATAAAAACCGTATTCATTTGTATTAACACCTATTTTTAGTGAAGGGATATAAATATTTGCACCAATTAGAGCTTCCTTACTTTCTGCATCCACGATGTAACCACTAATGGTATAAGTTTCGTTCTGGACTGGTTTAGTTTTGGTTTTGCTAATGGTTTGGGATATGACATTTTCATTTCTGAAAATTGTAATGGTATTGCCGATGAGCTTGTAAGACAAATTTTCATTTTTCAACAAGACATCAAGTACTTCTTTAAGCAATTCCTTTTCAAAGGTAATCGTGATCTTAGAGTCATCCAATTCACGTGAATTGTAGGCAGTGGTAATGCCTGCTTTCTTTTCTAGTTTAGCCAAAGATTCCCCAATAGATAAATTATCAAAAGAAATACTCACCTCTTTTTCTAATAAATTTTCTTGAGCGTTCACCCATGTAAAACTTGAAAATAAGCTTAGCAGCACAAATAGTGCCTGAGTAATTTTAGTGTAATTCATAGTTATTTTTGTTTGTTTTCAATTTAAGCCTACAACTCAGCTCGACGATTTCTAATGCTTGCTTTAACTCCAGGTTATTAAAAGAAGCTGAAAGTAAACAATCAGAATTTTCTTTTTTAAGACTAATCTTGTTCCCATAAAATTCATTCAATTCTTGAACCACTTCTTTTATGGTAGCATCTTCAAATTGGAAAACCCCCGTTTTCCAAGAAAGGTAGTTTTGATTTTTTGATTTACTTAATTCGAAGTTTTTGTTATTAACAATAACCGATTCATTCGGCAATAAAATGGCCATTTCGTCTGATGAATTTGAATTGACTTGAACCTTTCCTGTCGCCACAGATACTTGCGTTTGAATTGCCATTGAATTGACATTAAAAGAAGTACCTAATACTTCCACATCTGAATGTTCTGTCTTGACTCTAAAAGGTTTTGTTTCATCTCTGGCAATCTCGAAAAAAGCCTCCCCTTCTAAAGAGACCGTTCTGGAATTTCCATCAAACCTTTCCGGATAGCTTAACTTTGCTGTTTTACTTAAATAAATGATTGATCCATCTTCAAGTTCAAGCTTTTTCACTCTTTCGGGTCCGCCTATGGCTATGATCTGAACAGGTTCAACAAATGCTGATCCTTCTGGTCCAAAATGTTTAACGGCAAAAAATGAGACAAGTACCAACAGAATCGCAGCAATGGAAATGTTTCGGTAAAGCTGGTAAACTTTATTTTTATTAGGTTTGGCAGTTTTGTTTGTTAGTTTAACCCATGCAGCTTCCTTATCGTATTCCTCAATTGGGAAGTCTGACTTAGACCACAAATTTTTAAGAGATTTATACTCTTCTGGCTGGTCTAACTTAAATTTCTCCACTAGTTGATTTTCTTCCTTACTTGCTTCCTTTGCAAAATGTTTGGAAAGTATATTATATATATCTGGCATAAGTTGCATTTTTATATTTGATGCTACTTACAACACGACAGAAAAGAGGTCTACCCCTAGTTGAAGATTTATTTTATTGAAAAAAAAGTAAAATGGCAGGTAAATAGTGATGTTCCTTTAATAAAATCCGCATTTTCTTTAAAGCGGAAGACATTTGATTTTCAACTGTTTTAGAAGAAACTCCTAGTTGGTTTGCTATTTCTTTATAGCTTAAACCTTGTTTGCGGCTCAGTAAAAAGACATTTTTTGTCTTCGGGGGGAGTTTAGAAACGAAGTAAGACAAGATGGGATCTATGTCTTCTTCTTTCAAATGTTGAATTTTATGTACAAGTTTCTCTGGCAACTCATCCATGGAAGTTTCTTTATTCCTCTTTAGTGCTCGTAAATAATCTATGCTTTTGTTCTTGACACATAACATTAGATACGATGCTGGTTTATCCATTTCTATGAATTTCTTTTTCTCCCATAGTTGAATAAATACAGACTGCACAAGATCTTCCGCAGCATGTTTGTTCTTGATTATAGCTGCAGCATAATTGCAAAGCGGTGCATAATTCTTATCAAATATCTCTTTAAATTCTTTGTTCAAGACCTTCTCTTGTTATTTGAAATTTTAGTGAATTTACAAATAGAACGCTTGAAGGTATAAATAATTTTATTCTAATACGCTATTAGATCAGCAATAGAATTATTGACAAACATTGAAAAAGAATCTCCCATAATGTTAAAGCCAACTTTTTGCTCAGCCTAATTCATTTTATCAAGTTAGCTCTTCCAACTAGATCCTAATTATCTTCTTTACCAAACTTGTTCCATTTTTTTGATCTTCAATCTTTATCAAG
>CALIIW010000085.1 GCA_938018185.1 uncultured Saprospiraceae bacterium | reverse complement strand
GAAGTCCAATCATTGATGTAATTTATATCTTTATTAAGGTAAACAATGCTATTTATTCCAAGAGACCATTTGGAGGCTTGTTTTTTGTTTAATGTTTTTTGTTCTTCGTCTTCCGATCCTTCAGGATCATTGGAAGTTGTTGTTTCTTCGATAATCGTTTCTTCCTTAGCTGTTGGCAATTGACTATTGCTAGCTATTTCATCTTCGGATTTTTCGATTTCTTGATCTTCAATTAGAGCTAAAGTTTCTTCTTTTGTCTCCTTAGTCTTTTGAGCACTATTTGAGATTATATTTTCTCCACCATTATTTTCACCTTCTTCAATGTTAGCTTCTTGAACTGCTGCTATTTCTTTTACTTCAGTTATTGGAGAAATTTTCACTTCCTTCTCAGTAGTTTCTTTAACTGCATTTGGAATTATCTTAGTTTCTAAATTGGTCTTAGTATTAAATATATCATTTTTCTTTGGGACAGATTTAATTGCCCCTGTGCCTAAGCTTGCATTTGAATTAGAATTTTTTTCATTCTTCGGAGATTCCAACTCATTTTTCGATTTGACAGATTTATTAATATTTGAATTTACATTTTGAGCAAGACTTAATTTTGCGATAGAACTTGGATTAGTATTCTTTTTATCATTTTTATCATTTTTATCATTTTCGACTAAAGTGCTCTCTGTCCTAATTGAAATTGAATTTTCACTTTCAAGCTTGGTACTAGATTCTTGTACAGGATTAATGTTCGAAATCACGCTTGTTGCTGCCATATCAACTTGCTCTTTGCCACTATTAAAATATAAAAAAGTGACAGAGGCAAATAAAGCTAGACCAAACAACCAGAAAAATACCGTTCTGTTACGTTTTTTTTGTGGCATTTCTTTGTCAAGCACTTTGCTCATCTCTCCCCAAGCAAAATCAGTAAATTGATCGTCTATGTTATTATTGTCGTGCATAATTAATTTTATCTTGGTATTTAGCAATCAATTTCTTCATTTCTTTTCTAGCTTCAGACAAATGCCACTTAGAGGTTCCAACGCTGATATTTAGAAGCTCTGCAATCTCTCTATGCTTAAAACCTTCCACAGCATAAAGGGTAAATACTTTACCAGTAGCATCAGGCAAATTTTCTATCATCTTGAGAAGGTCCTCGTAATAGATGTTATCAAGAGCAGTCTGTGAGGTACTTTTTTCTTTTTCCTCAAAGACCATGAACTGAAGGTATTTTTTTTCGCTTTTAAAAAAATCCGAAATGGAGTGAAAAACAATTCTTCTGATCCATCCTTCCAGAGATCCTTCAAATTTGAATTGGTCTATTTTTTTAAAAACTCTAAGAAAACCATTGTTTACAATCTGCATGGCATTGTCACGATCAGTTGTGTACCTCATACACATCTGCATCATAGCAGGAAAGTACCGTTTGTATAGAAGCTCTTGCGAGCGTCTATCATTTTCGGCACATCCCTTTACAACATCCTTTTCTTTAAAATCTTTTATCACTTAGTATTAAACTTTATTAAAGTAAAAGACCAACTCTTAATTCTAACCTTCTATAAGTCATTTTATTCTCTCTGGTTTCCCAACTGTAATCTCTCGTAAAATCTGCTTTCGAAAAATTAAATCCTAAATCAATAAGAAAAGAACTTTCTGCAGAACCAATTTTAAATCCAACAGCAGGCCTTAACATGATCCCTCCTTTCGAGTCTACAATCTGTTTTTCCTCATTTTTAAAAGTAAAATTGTATCCCATTCCAATATTATAATAAGGACTCACTTTCTTTTCTTTGAGATATCCTCTCACATCTATAAATATAGGCATAAGATTTTCACCTGCCCCTACATACATTGCATTATAACTAATGCCTAAGCCAATGCCTAAATATTTATTTAATTGCTTTCCAGTGATATTGCTAATTCCCAATCCAGAAACAACATCTCCTTGAAAGGCATCAGCTCCTGAATTAAGCGAGCCATAAGTAATGTTGTAAAAACCTGATCTAATAAAATCTGTAATTTCAGGAGCAATGTTTTTTGTTGGACTAGGAGCTTGAAGAGTTTGTCCCTTTAAAACTATTTTAGATATGTCTTTTTTGAGAATGGTGGCAAGTACATCCCCCATTACAAATTTTATTGATTTTTCTTCATAAGCTCTTAATTCTCCAGCGAATACAGAACCATCCTTCATAAAAACCATATCATGCTCCGCCATTTGTTGGCTAAATAATGAAAAGCTTAAAGTTGTAAAAAGTATTATTAAAAAATATTTCATGATCTTTTTGGTTGAAAGAACAGTAAAGCTTGGTTAAACTTTACTGTTCATTTTTTGGAAATTAATCGCAATTGTTTTCATTCGCTTGAATATGCGAGATTCTTTTAAGGTTACCAGGATCCGCTATATCAAATTGATAAAACCCATCTGCTCCGATCATCAATGCTACATCTTTATGTGGTAAAGCAATTATATCATATGCGTCAGCAGAAGCGTCTGTATCTAACATGTTTTCACCTATTTTTTCAAGATCTGAAATATCGAAAGCTTTAAGTCCACTTTCCCCTTCGCAAAGGAATAGGGTGTTTCCTTTTACAGAAAGTCCATGAGGATTTTCCATTGGGAAGGATGCTAATAACTCTGGATTAAATATATCACTCACATCGATGACATCCAATTGATTGGTAAATCCATCACAAGCTGTACCCGATCTTAAAGTGACATAAGCAATGTCATCTTGTACCACAACTGGGTCACATGCTCTTGCGTGTCTAAACTCAGCAGTCATAACTGGTAGTGCTGGATTTTCAAGTGAAAAGATGAACATCCCAGACTGAGACCCCATGAACAAAAGATCGTCACCATATGGAAATAAGGTTTCAATATTCCATTCTACGTCAACTGTATTTGTAAAAACTGGATTGCAAGGATCTGCAAGATCAAATACATCGAGTCTCCATTCGTCAATCACATATAACCAATCATTGATTACAGAGAAGCTAGCAAATGAACCAGCAATGCCTCCTCCATTTCCTCCTTTAGAAATGTTTCCTCCAGTATTTGCATCTATTTCTGCAGTAGGTACAAAGATTTGATCATCTTGAAACCATCTGCTATTCCCAAATTTAGGATCGCTGCAATCGACTTCTACTACGTTTTCGGTTTCTTTATAATATACAAGATGGCCCAATTCAGCATCCAAAGCATGTGATTCAAATACGTCTTCCGTTCTAGTTTTAAAGCTTGGGTTTGTTGGGTCAGTAATGTCAAAACTAATCAAGTCAATGTAATTGTCTGCATACATTACATTGCCTTTGACTGCTACATCTACATTGCCAGGAATCTGAATAAAAGCAACATTGATTGGATTGTTAGAATTACGGTTATCAATCACATGAACACCTTCTCTAAATTCATTGACAAAAATATAGTCAGAATAGTAAAATAATTTTCCTGGCTTGCATAGATCTCTTGCAGCGCCAATTTGAATCTCTTGTCTGATCTCATCTACAGTCTTATAAACAGGATCAAACTGGATGAAGGTCTGGATTCCTTCACAGGAGTCTTTTAAACAACTCTGAGTCAAAAGTAAAAATATACCTGAACTCAAAATATAAAGTAATGTCTTAGCTGAAATTTTCATTCTTAATTTTTTTAGATTAACGATTATACCCCTATAGACCATTCGGGATTAAAAAAAGGTTGGGTAAACAGGAGAATTAATTAGCTACTCGCTGAAGTGCTTGTTTTAATTGGGGATTTGATGGAGCTACTTGAAGGCCAAGACTGAAATATTTCTTTGCTAGGACCTTAGCATTTCTAGAATCTGCAAAGTATGTGCCTATATTATAGTAGAAATTAATCAATTTACTGGTCGAGGTATCCGTGGCTCTTTTATTTAGGTATTCGCAATATCTATATATGTGAGATTCATTCCCTTTTTTCTTTAAGATCCTTGTAAAATCTGCAAGAAGAAGGTCTAGATCTCGATCATAGCGGTATCGTTCTGTGATAACCCCAGCTTGCATCGTTAGAGCAGAACCATACTCAGGATAAATATGGAGTGCTTTATCAATATAGAAAGTCATTTTAGAAAGCAAGTCTTTTTTGAGTGCCACGTCATCTGTTTTTTGATATTCCAATTCAAACAGAGCCGTACACATAAAAAGATTTGCTCTAGCGCTATTTGGAGAAACTTGAATTGCCGCTTTATTTAAACTCATCCTACTTTTCCAATCAGGCACTCTTATAATTGTTTTAATAGCAAAAGCAGCGATCAAAATTCCACTCAAACCAAGTGCAATGATTTGTCCTTTATCTCCTATCTTGTTTTGCAGGTAGCCATTCAAAAACCAAGCAGCAAAAATGCAGAATCCCAGAGAAGACATATAGATAAATCTTTCGTTCATAAATGTCCCAATTGGGAATAAGATATTTGAAGTTATAAATAATGTTATCAAATAGAGGAAGATGCAATAGGAGATTACCGACTTTTTCTTTATTCCTAAAAAAGCTATGCCAATCAGTATCACATGTGCTAGAAGAGATACCAAAGGAATAATATTTGACCAAGTAGATTTAGGTATATGATAAGGATAATAGTCATGTGTCAACGGGTGCGGAAAAAATAGAAGTTTTAAATACACCCCTAAGGTATAAAATATGGTGGCTGATTTTTCACCTGCATTCATTCCAGCGAAAGGATTATTCATCAATTCTACAACTTCCTTTCCAAAGCCAAAGCCAACAACTTGAAATCTAACTATTAAAAAAGCAAAGGCTGCTATAAATGCAGGAAGAGAAGCAATAAATATTTTTTTGAGATCAGCTTTTGTAAAATACCAAAAGGTAGCTGGGATCAGTGCCACAAACATTAATGTATTTTCTTTTGATAAAGCCCCTAAGAAAAAACAAATACCAGACAAGACCAAAGCAAATATTGATCCTTTTATCAAATACCTGTAAGCAAAATAAATGGCAGAAAGGGCACCCATTAAGGCCAGTATCTCGTCCCTACCTTTTACATTGGCAACAACCTCCGTGTGCAATGGATGAACAACAAAAAACATTGCGGCGATGAATGCAATCGACAAAAACCACTTTTTATTTTTTTCATCTTCATAAAACATAAAGCACAAGACACGATATAAAAGTAGACAGCTAAATGCATAGAATAATGCATTAAAAAAATGACTGTATTTTTTAATCTTATTTACCGAAACTGGATCCGAGAAATCAATATTTTTATGCTTTCCAAATAAACCATATTCCCAAGCAAATGAAACTATAGATAAGGGACGATATCTCCCTCCAGCAACAAGTTCTTTTTGTTCCCCAAAATAACCTACAAAACTCTCTTTGCTGAGAATGTCCCAAGTCCCTTGAAAGCCCTTTTTAACAAAGTTGTTTTTGGTATAGACAATTTTATCATCTAAGACATAATCGAAACTTATGGTAGAAAAGTATAATGCTAATGCAGTAGCAAAAACAATAAGGGCTGGTATCCAATTTTTTCGCCAAAAATTGGAAGAAATATAGTCGTGTGACGCTGTTTTCGTCAGTTTGGCAGCCTTTTTGGTATGTACTTCTTTGTTCTTATTCTTTTTTTGTGCTGCCATTTCAATATTAATGAAAATTGATTGAGAACAATTTTACGAAAAGAAAAATTAACGTACAATCAAATTAGTGTTCAAGAGAGACTTTTTATAACTTTAGGGACTGAATTTTATTCCCATTCACGTTCTTCTCCATTTACCGTCTCTAATTAATTACTTGATTTGAACAAACATGTTTCAAAGTGACCATTGAGAAGTTTATTCTAATTTTATTATTTTTTTCTTCTATATGTTGTATAAAAGCTCAACAGCCTTTCGACTGTGATGGCTCAGCCTATTTGAGTTTGGTCAATGATAACGATGAAACCAAGTGTTTTGAATTGATTGCGGGTAATGATGGCTTTGAAATAAAAAACTTTGCTCCAAACAATCCTTTTAATATAAATGCCATAGGTTTTAATCAACAAGACAGCTTGATTTATGGTATTGATCCAGAAATTCATGGTATTTATCAAATAGGCTCAGATGGAATCATTAATCCTCTTGGCTTTATCCCATTAATAGGAGATTATTATGCAGGCGATATACATCCTAATGGTGGTCTATTAACGCTCTTTAATAGTGACTCTATCGCAGTCGTAGATTTGAATTCGATTGAAACACCAATCTTATACACCCCTGTAACCACTAATCATGATAGTATCACTGCGCTTTTCGTAACAGATGTAGCCTTTCACCCATTTACGCAGGTGTTGTATGGTTATGATGCTATTCAAGGCAAGCTGATTACCATCGATCCAGAAACAGGAATCGTAGACAATAGTTCTTTTCCTGTGATTGGTTACAACTCGACTATTCCTGCCATGTTTTTTGATGCCCGAGGGACACTATACGGCATTGCCACAGACAATCAGGAGTTGAAAGCAATTTTATTTAGATTTGACATAGAGACTGGGGAAGCCAGTCGAACATTGGTTGATGGTGAAATAGGTGATAGAGATGCTTGTTCTTGTCCATACACTGTGAAAGTTTATCAAGAGTTGTCAACTTATGAAGCCTTGCCTTGTGATGAAGTTGAAATTACGATCACAATAAGCAACCTAACGAATAATGATTTATTAGATTATAGAATTGAAGAAACTTTTCCTTCAGAATTTATTATCACAGAGATATTATCCGATCCTTTTCAAACTGATCTAAGCATCAATGTAGGTACAAATAAATTGCTTGCTCAAAATTTAAATATCCCTCATGGAATTCACAATATTAAATTATTGCTGCAAGTGCCACAACTAGCGATAAATGAATATGAAATGCAAGCGGTTTTGAGTTCCCCTTCTAATAACATACCTTCTGATGATATCAGACTACCAATCAAAAACGAAAAAAGTGTTTTGCAGATAGGAAATTTTACTGCTCTTTTTCGCAGTGCTTTACCTGACACCTTAGAGCTTTGCGAAGGAGACAGTATAGCTATAGGCTTACCCTTTTCTGAAGCTTTAACTTATCAATGGAGTGATGGTGTTTCGACTGCAGAAAGAAACTTTTTTGCGGCTGGCGACTATACCTTAAAAATTGGTAATTCTTGTGATTCGATTCTTTTATCAACAAGAGTAATAGAAACTGCTTTTTCAATTGACTTGGGAGATGATCTTGAAATCAACTATGGTTCTGAAGCAGAATTAATAGGTGAAGTGAAGAGTATCAGCCCAGTGATTTCATACAAATGGTTTAACCTTGATGTTGATATCCCATGTTTAAATTGTCCTTCGATACAAATAAACCCAGTAAAAGATAGCGAGTACTCCTTAAGAATTGAAAATGAAGCAGGTTGTATTACATCTGATAATATACGGATCATTATCAAACGGGAAGTCTATGCTGCCAATGTTTTCTCCCCAAATGGAGATGGATTTAATGATTACTTTTATTTGCAAAGTGGCAATCCAAGTATAAAAATAAACTTCATGAAAATCTTTGATCGTTGGGGATCACAAGTTTTTGGTAGTGAAGAATCTCAAACAAATATCGAAGCATTTGGTTGGGATGGAAAATTAAATAGCAAAAGAGCAAACAATGGCCTGTACTTTTGGATTGCAGAATTAGAATTTCCTGATGGTAAAAAGGTCCCATTTGAAGGTGAATTTGCAATTATGAATTGAAAAGGCAGTAAATAGTATTGACCTTGATGATTTTCAAAGATGCTTCTTTTGTCCTACCTTGCGGAAGCATTAATTTCTACACATAATGAAGAAGCTCATAATCTGTTTGTTTTGTTTTTTTGCTTTACAGCAAATGAATGCACAGATAAATTTAAAAGTAGGCTATTCTCTTGGCTATACTAATCCTGAAGTTCATAATCGAGTAATTAAAAGCTACAATAGTCAAAGACCATGGCTAGCTCAACCAATGAAAGAAACCAGCATTCTAAATGGTTTTCTATTTGGACTAAGGTATAAAATGGATAGACTTGCGGCAGAATTGAGTTGGGAAAATCAATTTGATCGATTTATGGCCTCTGGACAAGACCCTTCAAATGATCGTGGTTTGACCGAATCAATCTTTTTCAAACAAGCCTTCTATTCCATCGGATTAGAAAGTTTCTTTTCTGAAAAATTTAGCATCAAAGCAAGTTTTGATTTAAATCAAGTCAGGTATCGAGCTGAACGAACAAATGTAGATGGGCGATTTGTTTTGATGAAAGATTGGGGATATGGTTCTACCTTTTCAATCGGCTACAACTTTGTTGGTGATCGGATTATGCACGTAAGCTTTAGACCTTTTATGCATATAAGCTGGACAGATTTTGATATTTCCAATTTTGACAAAGCCATAAATCCAGATACAGCTATTGACCCAGATCCTATTGACTATCAAGAGGGCTTTGTTAGTTATGGGCTAAAGCTGGTGTTTTATAATGGATATTGGGATTAGTGTAAAAAGAGAAAACGGTTATGAAAAGAGAAAACAGTGAAGAGTAAGCGGAAAAGTTTAAAGTGACTAAAATATGAAAACGAAAAAAATTTACTGATTAGCACTCCCTTTTTACTCCATAAAGAGATTGATTAGCCACCTGCTATTAAGATCTTGTTAATCTTGTTATTCTTCAAATTTGCTATCCTTGGATTCATCACTTTGAACCAAAGTGGTGGTATCAAAGATAGGATCATTGAGCCAGGATACCCTAGCGGTAATTGAGGGGCTTCATCAAAATGTCTTAAAATTTGATACTTTCTATTTGCCTTGTAATGATGGTCGGAATGTCTAGTCAATTCATATAAATAAATTCTTCCAAGGTCGTGATTAGAATTCCAAGAGTGCCAAGGTTGTACTGTTTCATATTTACCCGTTGTCAACATTTTTCTTTGCAGGCCATAGTGCTCTATATAATTGACGGTTTCTAAAATCAAAAAGCCATTTATGGCAATCAAGATTGCAAAAGGAACTACTTTCCAAGAAAAGATCAAAGCAATTAGTAACAGATATAACATTTGAATAATCTGAAATACCAACATTTCATTTTTCAAACTAATATTCTTCAAATTACTCTTTTCCAATCTAAATTTTTCCAACTTCCAGGCATTGATCCAACCATTGACAGAGGAGCGAATCCAAAAAAAGTATAAGTTCTCATTGAACCTTGCTGAGGAAGGATCTTCTGGTGTCGCCACGTGCTTGTGATGGCCCCTATTGTGCTCGATAAAAAAGTGCATGTACAATGCTGATAACAGCAAAAACTTAGACAAAAATTGTTCTACTTTATTTTCTCTGTGTCCTAATTCGTGGGCTACATTTATTCCAATACTGCCAACAATAAGGCCTACATTCAGTGTGCATCCTATTAATTCTAAAATACTGAGATCGAATGTATTTATGATATGAAAATAATAAAACATTAAACCATAAAGTATCGGAACATTCAGATACAAAAGAAAGTCAAAAAAAGGAGCGTTTAGCTTATCTTTTTCTTCCTCGGGGGATAAATTTTTGCTGGTTCCTTTTGCAAATATTTCTATGAAAGGTATAATTATAAAAGCAATGTAAATTGCGCCAGGAGCTGCCCAAGATCGAAAGTACAATCCTAAAAATGCGGCTAAGGGCGCAACATATGCAATTATATATTTGGCATCTTTCAAATTAATTGTTTAAAGCAATTTATCTATGGCTCTTGTAAGTTCTTCTCCATGCAAATTGATCTCCGCCAATTTTCCTTCTTGATCAATCAAATAAGTTCTAGGAATTTTTGTAGCACCATAAGCCGTAGCAAATTCTCTTTTATGATCAACCACATTATACGGCCAAACAAGACCATCTTTTTGAATAGCTGCTTTCCACTTTTCATTAGTCACATCTCTTTCTAAAGCCACATTCATAATAGCGAATTTATCCTTTGGATACTTATTGTACAGCCCTACAAGTTGAGGATTTCCATATCTTCTACATGGGCCACACCATGAAGCCCAAAAATCTACAACAACCACTTTCCCTTTTAAGTCTGACAATTTTTTTATTTGGCCATTTAGATCTGGAAGACTGATATCAGGAACAGTTTGGCCAACAACAACAGCACTGGAGTTGCTATCAGCTACAGGATTTTTCTTACTTTGTATATACTTTTGAACAAAGGCATTGTGGGCTAGGGCTTGCTTGTGCTGCGGATATTTATTTGTAATCAAATCAATAGCCTTTTGATGGACTTTTAAATTATTTTCTGATAATGGAATAAATTTAAAAACTAAAAAATCATGCAAGATGGGATAGTCTTCTTGCTCCCCAGTATCAGAAACATCTCCTGCATTTAATCTTCTTTTTGCTAGTGACTGAACATAATCCTGCATTAGTCTTGAGCCATTGGATCCAGTGAGGCTATATTCTCCTCCTGCCAACTTCATGGCATCACCTTCAATGTTAATTACTTTTTCTGAACCATCATAAGACAGCATTACTGTTTGTGGTCCGTGGAGTAATCTATAAATAGCATGCTCTGCATTTTCAGCTTTAAGCGTAAAAGAACCATCAGCTGCAATATTGATTGTTTCTATGCTTGTGCTAGTATTTCCATCAAATCTTTGAAGGCTTATTTCTCCACCTGGAGAATTTGTGAATTTTCCTTTAACATAAAAACCATTTTGCAATTCTGGCTCTGACGATTTCGATGGTTGGCAAGAAAATGCCATGGATAGTACCAATCCAAATAAAATGATATTAAATAATTTCTGCATAATCTCTATTAACTTTATAAAGTAAAATTAAGGTTTTTAGCAAACACTTGCAGGTATCTAATTTATTATTTTCTTGGAAAATCAGAAAATTAAAATTTTCTTAAGTCAATAGGATAAACTTGTAATTCATTGATCAAGAAGCAGTAATTAGGGGCACCCAGTTTAAAAACGTAAAAAAGAGAGTCGAAGTTTGTCTCGACTCTCTTTTTTACGACTATAAAATAGTCAACTTCTACTAATTGCCGATAATTAGAGGCAGCCCATTATCACCTCCTCCAACGATAATTACTTTCGAGTTTGGAGAATTTGACAATTCTAATGTTGCTTCAATGCCTTTATCTCTTAAAATATTATCCGTTAAACTAGCATTTAGGATTCGATTAGATTCCGCTTTTGCCTGTGCTTCAATAATTTTTCTTTCTGCTTCTTGAGTTTCTTGTTGAAGAATGTATTCAAATTTCAAGGCAGCTTGCTCAGCTTCTAATTTCTCTTCAATGGCACCTTTTACCGTTTCAGGCAATTCAATATCTCTAATCAAAACAGCATCAATTATGATGTCTTTTTTAGATACGGCATCTCTTGTTCTTTCATAAATTTCGGTCTGGATTGATTCTCTTTTTGAGGAATACAATTCCTCTGGAAAATACTTACCAATGACTTCTCTGGTTGCTGCTCTAATCTCAGGAACAATAATTCTTTGCAAATATCTATCTCCCACATTTTCGTGGAGGTCTCCAATTTTCTCTGGCTCTGGGAAATATCTAAGAGACAACTCGATGGTTATGTTCAAACCATTTTTTGAAAGAACTTGCATTTTTTCAAATGCTTCATTTACTCTGACGTCATAGATGTAAACTTTATTCCATGGAGCAATGACATGAAATCCTTGTTTATATATATTTTCTTTATCCAAGCCTCCGCTAAATCTTTTAAACAAGACACCTCTTTGCCCAGGATCTATAGTAAGAAACAAACTATTAGATAAAGCAACTAATAGAATTATCGCTATGAAAAATATAGCTCCGAATGACATTAATTTACTTTGATTCATTATTGTTAAGTATTGTTGAATTATATAAACATAACAATTTAGTTCTATTAAAGATTAGATTTATTACAAAATATTAAATAAAAATGCCCAAATCCCTGGACTCTAATTTTGTAACTTCACTAAATATAATCGTCTAAAGGTTATTTTTAAGATGAAAAATTTGAAGAATTTAATATTTGTACTTCTAATCTTTTGCTTTCATACTGGAAGTGTTTTTTCTCAAAATAGTAAAAAGCACGATTTAGGACTTTTTGAGCATCCAAGCGAATTGAACAAAAAAAGATTATGGCTAGCATCTGGACTCAGCCTTGCAGGATACACAGGTACCATGCTTGCACTTAATGAAGCGTGGTATGCAGATTTTCCAAAATCAAAATTTCATACTTTCGATGATTGGGGAGAATGGGAAAATGTTGACAAGGCAGGTCATCTTTTTAGTGCTTATTGCGAATCGTCCTTGGCCTATCAAGTTGCCAGATGGACAGGAATGAATAACAAACAAGCTGCGATCTCTGCTTTTGGAATGAGTACCTTCATTCAAGGTTCGATAGAAGTTCTTGATGGCTATTCTGACAAATGGGGTTGGTCCTGGTATGACTTTGGAGCTAATACTTTGGGGTCCGCAATTTATACAGCGCAACAATTCGCCTGGAAAGAACAGCGCATTAGGTTAAAGTTATCTTACACTCCTATAAAATATTCCAGCCTCCCAATCAAGGCCGTCAACACAGAACAAACTAGCAGCATAGAGGATCGAGCAGCAGAACAATTCGGGACATTTTTTGCTGAACGAATTTTAAAAGATTATGGAGCACAGACCTATTGGTTGAGTATAAATCCTCACAGCTTTTTATCTGAAGAAAGTAAATTCCCCAGATGGCTCAATGTAAGTGTGGGCTATGGTGCGCAGCAAATTTTGGGAGCATATGGAAATGGCTGGAGTCGATCTGGCTCAAACTTTAGACCTAATAATTATGAAAGACAAAGACAGGTTTACCTTTCCTTCGATTTGGATCTGCGTAAAATAAAAACCAAAAATAAATTTTTGAGGAAAATTCTGACTACAATAAATTTCATCAAGATTCCTTCTCCTACCATTGAGTTCAATTCAAGCGGAAAAACAATATGGCATTTGCTTTATTTTTAAAGCTTTGCTTATAATTAGACAAAAAGTATGACTTGCCTCTTAATTAATATTCTATTTTTACTAAAAAATAAACATGAACTATAAAAATCTAATACTAGTATTCATTTTAATACTCTCTTCCCAAATTGGAATCTCTCAACATCAACGCTGTGGCCATGATCATGTTCTTGAGTTTATGGAGAATAAATATCCAGGATTTAAGAACAGCGTCAAACAAACTTTTGAAAGAGCAAAGAGGCAAGGAACCAATGCCCGCAATAGTGAGATGGTTTATACGGTCCCTGTTGTTGTTCATATTGTATGGAAAGATGCGGAAGAAAACCTAACAGACGAACTCATTGCTTCCCAGATGGAAGTATTGAATGAGGACTTTAGAAGGCTAAACCCTGACGCTGATAATGTGCGGGATTTGTTTGCTGGAGTTGCTGGTGATCCAATGATAGAATTTGACTTGGTAGAAACGATAAGAGTAGAAACAGAAGCAATATTTGAAGTGGACCTTAATACACAAGAATTACCAGATGGGGTAAAAAGATCCTTTGAAGGTGGCTCTGAAGCTGTAGATCCTGAAGTCAATTTGAATCTTTGGATTTGCAAAATACAACCAATCACTTTCGGCCCAATTGTGGTTGGGCAACTTTTGGGATATGCTTATCCACCAGCAGGTTTAGACAATTGGCCGGCAGGTGTTTCTGCCACAGAACCTGGTTTGGATGGAGTCGTATTAGACTATCGTACGATAGGTAGAGATAGCCCTTTCACTATTGACCCTGGTACTGGTGTAGAACTTCAAATGCATGGCCGATCTGCTACACATGAAGTTGGACATTATTTAGGCTTGAGACATATTTGGGGTGATGCTGATCCTTTTACTAGCGCTAACAGTTGTGCAGAAGATGATGGACTAGAAGACACTCCAAATACTGGTGCACAGGCGATGTTTGATTGTGACTTTAGTAGAAATACTTGTATTGATGCTACGGACGATCTTCCAGACATGATTGAAAATTTTATGGACTATTCTTCAGAGGATTGTGTAAACAGTTTCACCAATGGTCAGATTGCAATAATGCGTTCTGTTTTAGAAAATGAA
>CALIIW010000084.1 GCA_938018185.1 uncultured Saprospiraceae bacterium | reverse complement strand
GTGAGAAGAAGTCCTACTTTTAATTCTTCTAGGATCTAAATAATCTTCGGTGACAATTAATTGTTCAATATCCTCATTTAATATTCTTGACAACTTTGCCACGATATTCTTTCTTGCTTCACGAATCATAGTATCCCAATCCTGACCTATGTTATGTGGTGCATTAATTAAGATAAACCAATTTTCACAGCCCTCAGGTGCATCTGACTTTTCTAATTTGGCAGAAATATTTAAGTAAGTTGTTGGGTCATGATAGACCTGATTTTTTTTGAAAATGGTGTTAAATTCTTCTTCCGAATCTTTGCTGAAAAATATATTGTGAAGATCCAATTCAGGAAATGTTTTTTTAATGCCTAAGTATAGTATAACTCCTGAACATGACTTTTCTTGATTCAATACTTTTTCTGGATGCTTTTCATTTGGCAATAATTTTTTAAAGGTACCATACACGTCCATGTTGCTCACTACTACATCAGCTTCATCAAAACTTCCGTCAGGAAGTTCTACACCTTTTACCTGCTTGTTTTTAACAATAATTTTTTGAACTGGGGTATCAAATTGATATTTGACTCCCAATTGCTTTCCAAAGTTGAACAATGATTTAGAAATGGAATAAATTCCTCCATTAGGGAAATACGCGCCCTGATGAAATTCTAGATGAGGGATAACCATTAATGTTGCTGGAGCCTGGTAGGCATCTGAGCCATTATAAGTAGAAAATCTATTAAAGAATTGGACAGACTTTTCTTTTTCAAAATGCTTGGTGTTAAAATCTGACATACTAATGTTAGTATGGATTTTTCCCAATTGAAAAACTGATTTGATGGTATGCCACTTCAAGTAGGTGCCAATCTTGTGCAAAGAACTTTTTAAAAAAACAGGGGTTGTTATTTCATAAATCTCTCTACTCTTCGCTAAATATTTTAGCACGTTCTCCTTGGGTTCTCCGATTTTTTCTTCTAGCTCTTCGGCGAATGCCTGAGGATCCGCATGTGCATCCAATCTCGTTCCATCTTCATAAAAGTATTTGCAAATTGGATCTAGACGCTGATAGTTGAAGTGTTTTTTAGGATCTTCTCCAGCAAGTTCAAATATTTCATCCACCAAAAAAGGCATGGTAAATAAAGAAGGTCCTGCATCAAATCTAAAACCATCAAGTTCTATCTGTGTTAATTTACCTCCTGGATAACTATTGGCCTCATAACTGTTTACCTCGTAACCTTTAATTGCAAGTCGTGCAGCCGCTGCTAAGCCTGCAATACCTGTCCCGATAACGATTGCTTTTTTCTTCTTCTTGACTGTCAAATTTGATGTTTTGTTTTAAGTAAAACAATATTCGGGAAAATAGTTTAGCCATCAATGAAAACCAACAAATAATTCCTTACTTATCTGCAAATCATTATATGGATTGTAAGCTTGAGTATGGATAACAAGGACTACTCGGACAACCATTAACAAACAACCGTCAACAAACCCTTCTACTCCTTAATACAATACATTCTCACATGCGTAATCGTATTATTCGTGTCTACAATCGGAATAAGATTTCCAAAGTTTGCCACTTGACCTATGGCAAACCACCAAGCACCACCTCTATTGTCTGCATGAAAAAGTGTGGTAAAGGCAGGTCCCGCCAATGGAGAATCATAGACTAAAGAATTAAACCCTTGCAAACTTTCTGTGTCAATGCCAATGGTATTTTGTAAGATAATTGACCCCGCTTTATCTTCAATAAAATTTTCACTCAAGCCAAATGGGTTATGCTTTTGTTTCCATTCAAACACACCTCCAGCTATCCCTGTGGCTTCTACCACCTCAAGTTTGAATCGATAATAACCATCATTGTTTTTATATTTCCATATTTCCCCAAGACTAGAATAAAGATCTTCCGTCGGATCCATACCATATCTAATAGCAGAGAAAATATCCGGAAAAGTCAGTCCACTCGTACTGTTGAAATTATAAACCAATGCTTCTCCAACAGGAGGGGTATCATAAGCTGAAGGACTGTCATTTTCCTTTGCTAATAAAAATTCATCAAAATATAATTGCCCCATTGTTACATGCGCCTTTGCATCAAAATGAATGGGATCTCCTAAGCTTAAACCTGCAGTTTTTACAGTTCTAGTAAATGGAACTTCGTTAGGAATATCATTGATGATTTGTTGATATGGGGCCCTGAGAGGATCTGCATCGACCCAACTATTTACCATTTCTCCAAGGATAAAAGGAAGGTCTTCTTGTCCTACATAATCTCTCAAGCTTTGAATAAAGTTTTTCAAAATATCTTTGTAATTGGTAGTCAAACCAACAGCGTCTGATTCTCCTTGATGCCATAAAATAGCGTCTATGTCATAACCATTATTTTTTGCCCACTTTATCCTTGACACGATATCAGCAAAATAGGCGGCATCTGTTCTCCATGAATTATTAGGATATTGTTGAATAGACCAAGCAGAACCTCCAGCACCACAAGGCACCATTAGTAATTGAATTTCTCTATTGGGAAATTCTTCTTTTAGTTTGTCATAATAATGGTTCATGAAAATTGAACCAAAGCCTCCGCCAGCAACATTTCTAGAATTGTGATAAGCGCCATAAAATGTTAAAGGGACAACGTTTAAGTTAACTTCTGCTCGGCCTAATTGTGATAGGTTTTTATTACTAAAATCTGGGATATTGGTAGATCCAGCACCCCAAGTTGTATTGCTTTGTCCTGCAATAAAAACAGCTCTTTTAATTGGGATTTGATTTTCTAATGACTCAACTGATTCTTCTAGGTCAGAAATTTGTTCCAAAGCTTCAGTTGTCCCGATCCATTTTTCTCCATCGTTGATATAGACTCCAGGTTTAACATCATTTATGGTTGCTGTATTATAGACCATCATACCCTCAACATGCGCTTGTAAGGGTTGGAAGTTTGTTGATTCTATCAATGCAACATTTGGTAAAAGCAATCCTTTTTCTGAAACGGATAAATCAAGAATTGCAGACGGATTTGGAGATGCTACTCCAATCGAAACAGAACCATCAGAATAATTAATTCCTTCGTTATTATTTTCCCATTTACTTCCATTTCCTGCGGCTAAAGCATACGGCACACTTAACAATTGACTCGTACCTAATATTTGAAAACCAGTACCACTATTGTCATCCAATTCTATTTTAACAAAATGCGTAGCAGCTTCCCATGAAATTTCTTCAAAATCTCCATCTGCATTTGAGCCTTTACCAATTTGTACTGCAAATAAGCCGATTGAAGATGTTGTGATTTCATGTGTTTCTTGATAAATTTCTGTCCCATTTGCCGAAGATTCCAAGATCCCAATCCTTAGGCTAATATCTGTATTGGGAAGTGGACTTCCTTGTAAGTCTCTGGCTACCCCTTGATAATTAAAACTTTGGGGAACCTGCGCAAATAAACTAAACATCATTCCTATGCACAAAAATGTAAAAAACAACTTTTTCATCTGACTTACTTTTTTTGAATGGTAAAGGGATAAACATAATTTACAGCATCTAATGCAAATGTTATATTGTAAAATCCGGGGGAATAATTAGATAGATTTAATGTTTCAGCAATCGATGAGCCAGCACATTTTTTTAAAGAAAGTTTTTGTCCTTTGATATTATATATAATTAATTCAATAACTTGATCTTGGGCAAAATCTATGGTCACATTTATGTTATCTATGGCAGGATTTGGGTAGATATTTACAAAATTAATATTGACAGGTAATTCAGATGTATTGGTAAGTATAACTGTAGGCTGGTGAAAACCTTGACTAAGTAGAATGGTCTCATTTTCAAAGCTAGTAATCAAGGGTTCTCCTATGGTCCAATCTATTTGCATACTTGCTCCTTGATAAGAATCTCCCGCAGCACCTATAATTTGAGGCTCTATTTCTTGTGCAAAAAGACAAAAAAAGGGCCAGTATAATAAGGGAAGGAATAAGATTCGTTTCATTTGATCAATTTGTTAAATATACCAATTTCAACTCAATCAAAAACATAAAAATGCAAATTATTCTTTCCTTATATTTGGAGTCATTTTATTATTACAAATGATGATTTAAAAACTATGAACCAAGAACTAAAAACAATGAACTAATAATTATGAACCAACAACCCATCCATAGAATTCTTTTCTTAGATATAGAAACAGTAAGCGGAGATAAAGATCTATCAAAGGTAAAACCAGAACTAGCTTCTGCCTGGAAAATAAAAGCCTCCCAACTTCTAAAAAAACCTGCGGCTGAAATAGAAGCGGAAGAGCTGGATCTGTTTTATCAAGACAGAGCCGCCATCTATGCAGAATTTGGAAAAATAATTTGCATCTCTGTTGGTTTTATAAATGTCATTCCTAAAAAGAGTTCCGTGGTGAAACTGAAATCCTTTTATGGAGATGATGAGGCTGAATTGCTAAAGGAGTTTTCAGATCTTTTAAATCGTCATTATTCGGATCCCAAAAATAGTTACTTATGTGGGCATAATATAGTTGAGTTTGACATTCCTTATATTTGTAGAAGGTTGCTGATCAATGGTTTGGAATTACCCAAACTTTTACACATTCAAGGCAAAAAACCCTGGGAATTAAGTTTTATGTTAGATACCATGCAACTTTGGAAATTTGGAGACTACAAAGCTTATTCTTCCTTGAAATTATTAACTGCTGTATTTGATATCCCGACGCCAAAAGATGATATAGATGGATCAGAGGTTGGAAAAGTTTATTGGAAGGAAGAAGACCTCAAGCGAATAGTCGTATATTGCGAAAAAGATGTAATTGCAGTAATGCAACTCATGATGAAATTCAAAGGCTTGCCCCTTTTTGAAGCCGAGCAAATTGAATCTGTCACCAAAATATAATAAATGAAACACCTTATTGCTCCTTCAATTTTAGCTGCAGATTTTGCAAACTTGGAAAGAGATGTCAAAATGATCAATCAATCTAATGCCGATTGGTTTCACTTGGATGTAATGGACGGCCGATTTGTACCAAATATCTCTTTTGGGATCCCTGTTATTAAAGCCATAAACAAAGTAGCCACCAAACCTTTGGACGTTCATCTAATGATCGAACAACCAGAGAATTTTGTTGAACAGTTTGTCGAAATTGGAGCCTCTGTGATTACAATACATTACGAAGCTTGCAATCATATACATAGGACTATCCATAAGATAAAAGAACTCGGTGCTAAAGCTGGTATCGCCTTAAATCCGCACACGCCTGTGGAATGCTTAATTGATATTATAGAAGACCTAGACCTGGTCTGTCTCATGTCTGTTAATCCTGGTTTCGGTGGACAAAAATTTATTTACAATACTGTCCCTAAAACTAGGAGACTTAAGGATATGATCATTGTAAAAAATGCCTCTACCTTGATTGAAATTGATGGGGGAGTAGGCCTACAAAATGCTGAAAAATTATTGCAAGCTGGAGCTGATGTTTTAGTAGCAGGCTCTGCAGTGTTTAAGTCTCAAGATCCTTTAGATACAATTGATAAGCTTAAAAATATAGGGAAGCAAATTTATAATGTTTAATTATTTTCTATAGGAAATAATAATCAAATCAAAAATCCAATGCATTTACTTAGGGCTGCCTTTATTTTTATGCTCATTTTTTGTTCGCAGCAAAAATCCTTTGCCCAAAATACGGGAAACATCAGTGGAAGAATTACGGATGCTGTAACTTCGGAAGGAGTTGACTTTGCTACAGTATATATTGTTGGAAGCTCTAATGCAGTAGAGACAGATCAAAATGGATTTTATAGAATTGATGTTCCAGCTTTAGAAAAGATAAGCATCGCAGTCTCTAGAATAGGTTATTCAGAATATACCAAAGAATTAAAAAAACTTAGGCTCAACGAAAGGAGAAACTTAGACATTGGACTTGCTCCTGAAGACATGGATATTGAGGTTGTAGTTAAAGAATCACGCTTAAAAGAAACGGCTACCATAAAGGAAGAAGTAACAGAGCTAAAAAAATTGCCTTCAACCACTGGAAATCTAGAATCTGTTCTTCCAAACATTGCTTTAGGAACTAATTCTGGAACTGGAGGCGAGTTGAGTTCTCAGTACAATGTAAGAGGCGGAAACTACGATGAAAACCTGGTCTATGTCAATGATTTTCAAATCTATAGGCCACAATTGATCCGTGCTGGACAGCAAGAAGGTTTGACCTTTGCAAATATTGATCTTATTCGAGACCTCAAGTTTTCCTCAGGAGGTTTTCAAGCAAAATATGGAGATAAGCTTTCCTCTGTTTTAGATGTCTCATATAAATTACCAGATTCAACTAGGGCCTCTGTTGGGGTAAGTTTGCTAGGAGGATCTGCTCATATAGAAGGGAGTATGCCTTTGGATTCTACTTATAGAAAATTTAGATATTTAGTCGGAGCTAGATACAAAACCACCAAATATTTATTGGGATCTCTAGATACAAAAGGGGAGTATACCCCTAGTTTCGCTGATTTTCAAGGCTACTTTACTTTCGATTTAACTAAGAATCTGACCCTGGATTTGATGGGAAACTATAATCTTTCAGTCTACGACTTTGTACCTAGATCACGAAGTACCGCGCTAGGCTTAATTGATTTTGCCTTAGAATTAACTGCCGTATTTGAAGGTGCAGAGCAAGATGAATTTACAACTGGAACGGGTGGAGTTTCCTTAACATATATTCCCGATAGAGAAAAAAATCCGATCTATTTAAAACTCCTAGCTTCCAACTTTAGATCCGCTGAAATCGAGAGTTTTGACATTATCGGAGATTACCTTTTAGGGGAGATAGAAACCAGTTTGGGGGATGATGATGCAGGGGAGTTGGTTTCGGTATTGGGTACAGGAACTCAGCATCAATATGTTAGAAATTACCTCTTTATTGATACCAAATATTTGGAGCATAAAGGAGGGATAGAAATACAAAACACAAAAGATCAAAACAATGATAAATCTCATTTTGTACAATGGGGTGTGAGGTATCAAAATGAAATTATAATTGATCAATTAAATGAATGGGAACGCCTAGACTCTGCAGGATATTCTCTACCTTTTGACAATGAAGAAGTTCAAATAAAAACTATTTTAAAAACAAAGAACAATCTTAATTCAAATCGATTTTCTGCCTTCCTACAAGATAGCTACACCTTTAGAAATGAAGATCTTAGAGAATGGTCTCTGTCTTATGGTGTGCGAGCATCTTATTGGGATTTAAACAAAGAGTTGATCATTTCACCTCGGGCCCAATTTCTTTATAAACCTTTAAATAAACTGAATGAAATTTCCTATAAATTGGCTGCAGGCTTATACATGCAATCTCCTTTTTATAGAGAATTAAGAAGACCAGATGGCTCCGTAAATGAGAACTTGTTGTCCCAAAAATCTGCACACATTGTAGCAGGTTTAACCTACGATTTTTATTTAGGAAAAATAGAAAAACCATTCAGATTCATCACGGAAGTTTACTATAAAAAACTTTGGGATATGGTTACCTATGACGTTGATAATGTAAGGATAAGATATTCAGGGGAAAATGATGCAGAAGGATATGTTATGGGGTTGGACCTAAGAGTCAATGGAGAATTTGTGCCTGGTGCTGAATCATGGATTAATTTATCCTTTCTAAGAGCTAGAGAAAACATTTTAGAGGTGCAACATTTAAAAAGAGATATTGGAGATCCAGAAGCCCAAGAGGTGAATGAGGTACCTAGACCTTCAGATCAACTGATGACCTTATCTGTTTTCTTTCAGGATTATTTGCCAAAAAATGAAAACATCAAAATGCACCTCAACGTTTCTGTTGGTTCAGGTTTTCCATATGGCTTATTAGATAATAATCGAATATATAGAAATACTTATCGTTTTGCTGCTTATCACAGGGTTGATATTGGTTTTTCAATTCAACTATGGGATATGGTAAGAAGAGCAAGAAAGCCAAATCATTTTTTAAGTTTCAGCAGAAATACTTGGCTAAGTTTAGAAGTCTTCAACTTGATGCAAGTTGCCAATGCGGCTTCAAACACATGGATAAAAACCATATATAACCAACAATTCGCTATTCCTAACTACTTGACCTCCAGAAGATTGAATTTGAGACTAAAAATGGACTTTTAGAGTAAAATAGGCCATAAAAAATAGTGATAAAAGCCTATTTTTTTGGTGATTTAGTTATCTTTAAATAGAAGTGTTAAAGACGCTTCCTGAATGAGGCTGGAAACACCAATTATCCCTGCAATTACTGCAACTTTCCGTTTTATTCTATTTGTAAACTGTCTCAAAGCTATTAGTCATAGCTCATGCTATGTTTGTCTTTTGAATTTTGTTTGTGAATGAATAATTTTAAAATCTGTTGCTGCACGAAAGAATAAATGGTTTAAGTGCCAATATATTTGACATTTTAAGGGAAAAATGGAAACTTGTAAGAGCTAAAAATCCCTCTTTCCCACCGATTCAGATTAAAGAGAAAAGTAATACGAAATATTAAGTCAGTAAAATTGTCTACAAGAAATGCCTTGAAAGCAGCGATTCTCATTTGTAGCCCTATTTAAATTTATGAAAGTAATCATATATACTTTTTATTAAAGATTTTCAAAAACAGCAATCAAAAACGTTCTAGAATGTTAAACTCATTACTCAAAGTTCTTTTTGCAATCAGTTCTCTAGTTATTTTCTCATCAGATAACAGGGAACATAATAGAGTCGATCAAAATGATGATTTTGATCATTTCCTTGAACACATAAGTGGAAATCACAATCATGCCGATGGTGAGGCTTGTGGTTTCGATATTATTTTAGATGAAATGATAAAAAAGGATCCGGATTTAGCTAGAAGAATGGAAGAATATCAGAAAGTCATTATTCCTCAATTAATCGAAGAGTACAAAGCAAATAAAGCAAGAAATCCTGCACCTGCATTTATTTCAATTCCGGTTGTTTACCATGTCGTACATAAATCGAGTGAACCAATCGGGACTGGTCAAAATCTTCCTGCAGATGTTTTACATGAACAATTGGAAACATTAAATGAAGATTTCGCCGCACTAAACTCTGGTTGGGAAAACACGCCTGCTAGATGGGCGGATATAAAAGGAAATCCAGAAATGGTTTTTTGTTTGGCTGAGTTTGACCCTAATGGAGCACCAACTGATGGGATTGATAGATATGTTTATGATGGTCCTATAAATAATAGAGACATCATAAATGTTACAATTAAAAATGCAACCTCTTGGGATAGTAAAAGATATTACAACATTTGGACTGTTCCAATTCCTGGTACAACTGCAAATGGTGGAGTTGTAGGATGGGCTTATTTCCCTTTTGCAGGAACGATAGGTTCCAATATTGATGGATGTGTTCTAGATTATAGATTTACTGGTAGAGGAAATAGAACTTTAACCCACGAGGTAGGACACTCATTTGGTTTGTACCATACCTTTCAAGGAGGTTGTGGAGGAGACGATGGTATTGCTGATACACCACAGCAAGGTACCCCTACTTCTTCCTTACAAAGGATGTCTTGCAACGGAAGTACTTGGCCAGAAGGGCCAAAATCTTGTAACGGTATTGAGCACATGTATATCAACTATATGGATTATTCTCCAGATGCTTGTGCAACAACTTTTACAGAAGGACAAGTAGCTGTAATGAGGGGTGTCATGATGGGAGGATTTACTTTAAATAATGGAACCACCTTAGCAGGTAGAGCAGAATTAGCAGCGAATGCACAAATAGCAGCGCCAAGTTGCAGTTTGCCTAATCCTCCAGGAGGTGGCGGTGGAAATCCACCTGACCCAGATCCAGATCCGATCTTTAATGATGCAGGAATTCGTGCCATTCTTTCGCCTGAAGATTCAGAATTTTGTAGCTCTGAAGAAATTACTCCTGTCGTTTTATTAACAAATGACTACGGAGAAACGACCTTAACATCTTGTGTCATTAAATATAAAGTAAAAGGAATACCTGGAACAATTTCTTACAATTGGACTGGTGCTTTGGAAGAAGGTGAAACAGAAGAAGTTACTTTAGCTACTTATACTTCTCCAAATATTGAATACAGTCTGACAGTTTGGACCGATAGTCCAAATGGGGCGGAAGATGAAAATGGCTTCAATGATGAAAAGTCCTCTTCTTTTGTTACCATCATTCCTAGTGAACCAAACGTGATTGAAGATTTTGAGCCTACTGCTTTTGCACCTTCAGATAAAGACATCACAAGATTCAATCCTAACAATGATAGAACATGGGAAAGAACAACAAGTACGTCTGCCTATGGTTTAGGTAACGCTTGTACCGTAATGAGAAATTATCTTAGCCCAGATCCTGCTGGAAGAGAAGATTGGTTGATCACTCCTTTGTTCGATTTTTCTGCTATCAACAACCCAAGACTTACCTTTGATGTAGCCTCAATATATGTTTTAAATATTTCAGAATTTGATACCCTAGAAGTTAGGGTTTCAACTGATTGTGGAGAAACTTTTCCAGATGTTATCTGGCAAAAAGGAGGACAAGAATTGTCAACCAGTACTAAAGGATTTAATCCTGATTTTATTCCTACTGATGAGGAATGGAGAAATGAAAAAGTTAGTCTTACAAATTATGAAGGAATTGATAAACTGTATGTCGCTCTTGTGAATAAAGGCTATAAACAAAATAACATTTACATTGATAATCTAAATTTAGCGGAGGGCTGTGCTGCAGACGTTTCTGTGGAATATGGTGATGTAGATTGTGGTGGAGAATGTACTGGTTTTATAAATCTAAACCTTACTGGTTTTGAAGCTCCTGGTCAAATCACTTGGTCTGATGGGGGAAGTCAGCAAAGTTTGGATGAATTATGTGCTGGAGATTATTCTGTTACTATTATAGATCCAGTTTATGATTGTGAATTTATTGAAGAGATAACTATTACCGAGCCTATTGCTTTGTTCATGAGTGCAACGGTAACTGATGAAATTCTATTTCCAAATTCTAACTCTGGAACCATCGATATATTTGTCGATGGGGGAACAGATGTATATACATTTGAATGGTCAGATGGTGCAGATGAAGATGGTTATAGATCATCACTTGCTCCAGGTACTTATTGTGTGACAGTTTCTGATACAAATGGATGTTCCTTAGAAGAATGTTATGAAATTAAAGCTTTTGCTTGTGACGTTGATTTTGATGTTGTTATTACTTATCCGGAATGTGGATCAGGAGGAAATGTTTCAGCAGAAGTAATTTTGAATTCTTCCTCCATTTTTGGTTATTTCATTATCTGGTCACCTGGTTTTGTAACTGGGCCAATAAATAATAAC